>CAZZGS010000264.1:0-6394 GCA_964653845.1 uncultured Bryobacter sp. | reverse complement strand
CCGCAGGCCAACGTTGCACCACCCTGCGACGCCTCTTCCTGCACAGCGCCATCGCCGAAACCTTCCGGGCCAAGCTCACCAAGGCCTATAGCCAGATCCGCATTGGAGACCCACTACTCGACACCACTCTCATGGGCCCACTCATAAATCAGCGTGCGGTACACAGTTTCGTGAAGGCCGTGGACGCGGTCCGCACCGAGGGCGGGGAAATACTCTACGGCGGCAATCGCTGGGAGGGCAATTTTGTCGAACCGACCATTGCTCGATCCCGCCACGACATGGCAATTGTCCAGGAAGAAGTCTTTGCCCCAATCTTGCACACGATCGACTTCGATCATCTAGACGAAGCCATTGCCTGGAACAACGAAGTGCCGCAAGGTTTATCGAGTTCGATCTTTACTACCAACCTCAAGAGTGCAGAAGCATTTCTGTCTGCGCGAGGTTCCGATTGCGGCATTGCCAACGTCAACATCGGTACCTCGGGAGCGGAGATCGGTGGAGCTTTTGGTGGGGAGAAAGAAACCGGCGGGGGAAGGGAATCAGGCAGTGATTCCTGGAAAGTTTATATGCGACGGCAAACCGTTACCATCAACTATTCCGATGCCCTGCCACTGGCGCAAGGCATCGAATTCAACTTCGATTAAGCCGCAGCCAGGCGATCCGATTCAGCGATCACTTTGGCGTAGGCCAAGATCTCATCGAAAGTGGCTGTTACCAGTTGATTGTCCATATCCTGCCAGGTGGAGATCATCTCGATCAGATGGAGACCGCCCAGTTTCATCACCCAGGCATCGGTAATCCCGCGCTTGAGTTCTGCGCTCACTTTTAGCAACAGGGGCAAGGGCAGAGCTACAACCTTTTCCTGTTGCTCGCCATCACATTCAAGCTCATACTTAACGTCGATCGTATCGGCATGACGAATGGAAATAGCATTCTGCTGCCAGCGGAACGTGAGCTTCCAGGAACGCCCAAACGGGTCGGGGCCTGTCTCGAAATTACGGAAGTTTTCAACCATCAAATCAAGGCTAACGCAAACTGGACCGGATCAGCGCAAGGAACTCGTCCTTGGTCGCACTGTTACGACGGAATTCACCCAGCATGGCACTCGTAACTGTAGAGCTGCACTGCTTCTCAACGCCGCGCATCATCATGCAAAAATGCTTCGCTTCACTCACCACCGCGACGCCGCGCGGCTCCAATACTTCCATCAGCGTATCGGCGATCTGCTGCGTGATCCGCTCCTGCACCTGCAATCTCCGGGCAAAAGCATCTATGATCCGAGGAATCTTGCTCAACCCGATGATCTTCTTGTCCGGCAAGTAGGCTACGTGCACAGTGCCAAAGAATGGCAACATATGGTGCTCGCACATCGAATAGTATTCAATGTTCTTCACCACCACCATGTCGTCGTTTTCAGCGGTAAAGAGGGCACCGTTTACAATCTCTTCGATGTTTGTCGTGTAGCCGCTAGTCAGAAATCGCAATGCTTTCTCTGCCCGGTATGGCGTACGTAGCAACCCTTCACGCGAGGGGTCTTCCCCAAGATCTTTGAGGATTTTCTCGAACATGTCGCCGATGGCACCACGTTCATCCTTCTTCGCATCCTGCGACCCTGTGACATATTTTGTGGCGAATTTCGATGCTGGCTCTGCAGCCGCTACTTTCGTTTCTACAACTTTCAATGCTGCCGCCTTATTGCCTGACTTCATTTGCTTGTATCTCGAATCGATTGTTTCTAGTTTCGTAAATCCGTATGCGGTCGAAGCTCACCGCACCACCCTCGAAATGCCTCATCCAACCACGCTTCAGCCAATCCGCAAAAACATAAGCCACGTTTTCGGTGGTAGGAACCAGATCCTTCAATTCGTCTACCTGCTCATTCAGATTCACATGACTCACGCGAGAGAGAATTTCTTCTCTGACACAATCGTCCAGTTGGTGGCGATCCACCAGCATGCCTGTTTCTGCATCCGGCTCGCCTCGTACAGTCACTTCAAGCCAATAATTGTGACCATGGCCAAATGGGTTGTTGCAACGCCCATAAACGGCCCAGTTCTCATCTTCACTCAGTTGATTTGAGTGCAGCCGATGAGCCGCCGAAAACGGATATCGAGCGGTCAATTTCATTCTCCCCTGTACTCCACATAAAGATTCTCGGTTTCATAGAGCCGAACTTCATACAATTTCACGGTATCGGTTGAGAAATGTGGCACAATCCGCCTCCAGATCTCACGGGCAATATTCTCCGAAGTTGGAACCACTTTGTCGAAGGGCGGCACCTCGGCGTTAAGGTAACGGTGATCCATCACATCCACTACTTCACGATTCAACACGGTTTTCACGTCTTTCAAATCGACGATCATCCCGGTCACCGCGTCTACCGTGCCACTCAGCGTGACTTCAAGAACGTAGTTGTGCCCATGCCCATGTTCATTGGCTTCGGCCCCAAACGTTTCACGGTTCTTTTCGTCGCTCCAGCCCTCAACCGCACAGCGGTGAGACGCTGAAAATTCCACTCGGCGTGTAATCAACATGTGTTTTCTCTAATAAAGATGATCGACGTAGGGCTCGCGATTCCATAAAATGGTTCTACATGGCTAAAGCCAACTCAACTTCATCCCCCTCGCGCGTGTACGCCTTCGGCATCGCTCTCACAATGGCCGCGCTCTTCTATATCCTCGCCGATACGCTGACCGAAAAGTTGGTCAACCAGGGCGACCAGGCTACCGCCTTCTCCGTCACCACCGACCAAGGCAAAACGATCTCTCTCAAAGATTACCCCGGCAAAGTGCTGGTTCTGAATTTCTGGGCCTCCTGGTGCAAGCCCTGTGTGGATGAAATGCCCTCCCTCAACGAATTCTCGAAACGCATGGCCAAGGAAGGCGTTACAGTTCTGGGAATCTCCGTCGATCACGACGAAGCCAAGTACAAGAAGTTCCTCAAAGACGCCAACATCGCCTTCCAGACTTATCGCGACGACAAGGCCAACATCCCTGCCTCCTACGGCACTTTCAAATATCCCGAGACCTACATCATCGACAAGCAGGGTAAAGTAGTCGAGAAGATCATCGGCGAAGAATTCTGGCTCAATCCTAATGTCATCACCCGCATCCGTCGTCTCCTCTAAGCCCGCCTTCCCGGCGGCTGCCCGTCAGGAACTGCTCACCCTCTTGGGCGCCCGAGCCGTGCTTGATCGCAAAGAAGACCTTACACTTTACGAATACGATGGCGGCGTCGATAAACACCGTCCCGATCTTGTGGTCTTCCCGCGCACTACCGCGCAAGTGCAGGCCGTCGTCGAGATCGCCCGCAAATATCAGCTTCAGTTTATCGGTCGAGGTGCCGGTACGGGTCTCTCAGGTGGCGTGATCGCCCGCAACGGCGGCCTGATGGTCAGCTTCACGCGCATGAACCAGATCGAGAAGATCGACCTGCCGAACGAGCGCGTTCAGGTACAGCCCGGTGTGGTCAATCTCGACGTGACGCTCGCAGTGCAAACCCAGGGCTACTTCTTCGCTCCCGACCCAAGCTCACAACGCGCCTGCACAATCGGTGGGAATATCGCCGAAAATGCAGGCGGCCCCCACACCCTTGCCTACGGCGTCACCACCAACCACGTCCTCGGTCTCGATGTCGTCCTTCCCGACGGCACAAACTTTCAAACCGGCGGTATGGAGCTGGATCTCCCAGGCTACGACCTCGCCGGCATCGTCACTGGCTCAGAAGGCACAATGGCGCTTGTCACAGGTGCCAGGCTCCGCCTCATGCGTCAGCCAGAAATGGTCAAGACCGTCCTGGCGATTTACAACACCACCAAAGACGCCGCCGACACTATTGCCGAAATTGCAAGCCGCCTCATTACGCCCGTTGCGATTGAGATGCTCGATGGCGTGATGCTCCGCATGGTGGAAGAAGCCACGCACGCAGGCTATCCCCTCGATGCACAAGCTGTCTTGCTGATCGAGATGGAAGGCCTCAAGGAAGCGGTTGAAGAACAAGTCGAAGAAGTGCGACTTGCGTGTGAAGCCTGCCACTGCCGCGAATTCCGAATCGCCAAAGACGCAGCCGAGCGCGACCTTCTCTGGAAGGGCCGCAAGAACGCCTTCGGTGCCGTCGGCCGTCTCAGCCCTTTCTACTACGTGCAGGACGGCGTCGTCCCCCGAACCCGCATCACAGATACTCTGCTCGAAATCTACAAGATCGGTGAGAAGTACGGGCTGACCATCTCGAACATCTTCCATGCCGGGGACGGCAACATGCACCCGATCATCCTCTTCGACGCGCGCATCCCGGGGCAACTCCGTGCGGCGCAACTCGCCGGCGAAGAGATCCTCTCCTATTGCATTTCGGTCGGTGGTTCGATCACCGGAGAGCACGGCGTTGGGATGGAGAAAATGGAGCTTATGGCCCAGCAATTCTCCGCCGACACACTCGACACGATCAAGGATTTCAAGAACCTCTTCGACCCCGAATGCCGCCTCAATCCCGGCAAGCTCCTGCCATTAGGCAAATGCTGCGGCGAAATCCACCAACCGGCCAATACTGAGTATTAGAGGCCTGGTTGGCTGAGAAGCAGGAAAAATGGCGGCTCAGCCCAATTGACTTAAAAGGGATCCTCTTCGGCCCGGCATCGTGTATCTTGATGTAAAAAAAAGGGTCAAAAGGAAGATTTCCGGGACAAAATGATTGACTCAGCCCCGGTCGAGCCCTTAGAAATTGTGCCTTTCTTTTGCAACTTGTTACGGATGTGTGTCATCAATATAGAAAAGTTGTTTATTTCGCTTTTTTAACACAAGAGCCTTTGCGAGATTCGGGTTTACTTCCCTTATCTCTGATCAGGCCAAGTTTAAGCCGAATGGGAAAATATATGTCTTTCACACGTCCGGGACAATTGCTACCGCTTCTAGTCTTTTGTTTCCTTCCACTTTCAGCGCAGATAACAGGAGACCTTGTCATCCGCGTAACCGATCCGACCGACGCCGTAATTCCTGGTGCCAAAGTTTCTGTCAAGAGCGTCGCTCAGGGTTCAGTTCGTGATCTGGTAACCGACTCGCAGGGATTTGCCCGTTTCTCGCTCCTCAATATTGGCGAGTACGAGATCAGAATCGAATCGCAAGGCTTTGCAATCGTCTCCACCAAGGCGACCGTCAACACGGGTCAAATCCGCGAAATCAAGACCGTTCTTGAGGTTTCATCCACCCGGCAGGAAGTTGTGGTTGAGGAATCTGTTCTGGCCATCAACACCACAAATGCCCAGATGCAGGCTAGTGTAGATTCCAAAGCGATCACACAACTTGCTTTGCCTAACGGAGTTCTTTCACTCGCTGGCACAACTCCCGGAGTCATCCCTGTTTCGGCTCGTAACCCTTTCCTTGGTCAGGGTAGCTACAACTCCAATGGCGGTCGCGGTCGTGGTAACAACATCACGATCGATAACGCCAATGCAACCGACGTATCTACAACCGGTGGCGCCGGCCTTGGTACGGTTCCGCTCGATGCGATCAAAGAAGTCACAGTGATCTCAAACAATTTCAGCGCCGAATTCGGGCGCAATTCCAGCTCGCAGTTTCAGCTTGTCACCAAAAGCGGCACCAACCAGTTCCACGGCAGCGCCGTTCACTTTTTCAGGAACGACAAATTGAATGCGCGCGACTACTTTGACCGCACTGGCAAGGCTGCGATTTTGCGTGATAACAACTGGGTTGTCACCGCTGGCGGCCGCGTCGTCAAAGACAAACTCTTCTACTTTGGCACTTACGAACAGCAAAAGACCAGAGGTTCCGGCGGTACCCGTATCGGCAATGTCCCTACAAATGCTCAGGTGAGTGGTATCACCAACCCCGCGATGCGTCAGCTTTTCACCGCCGTCCAGGGCGTCGCCTCCGACAGCGGCACAGTTAGCAATCCTGCTCCACTTGGCACCAATTCGATCGCCTATTCCGGGAAAGTCGATTGGAACATCAGCTCCAAAGATATGATCTCCGGCCGCTACGGCTACCAGAAGGTAGACCTGAAGAGCCCCGGCCTCACCTTCATCTCTTCAAACCTCCCCGTCAACGGTGCCAGCTCCACCAATAAGCCTCAAAACGTCACTCTCAATTACACGCGCGTCCAAAATGCTTCGATGGTTATCAACAACATCGCAAGCTTTGGTCGCAGCCTTCCAAACTTCACCCCTCTGGTGAGCATGACGGCTCCTAGCGTTCAGTTCCAGGACGCTACTTCAGAACTTGGTAGCTGGAGCGGCATCCCTCAAGGCCGCACCCAGAATGTCTACAACAACCTCACTACGATCACCAAGACCGCTGGCAGCCACACCATGAAATTCGGCTACAATATCGAACGCATCCAGGCCAATAGCCTTGGTTTAGCGCTAGGCGTGGCGTATCGGTTC
>CAZZGS010000263.1:0-6442 GCA_964653845.1 uncultured Bryobacter sp. | reverse complement strand
ATACTCGGGTCGCAAGTGTGATTCACAAACTCAGCCCCGCTCCCACCCACAGCCCCATCGATATACCAATAGGGATCAATCGTAAACAGGCAATGAATCTGATTCGATTCCGACCGCTTTTTCCCTTCTTTGCGGCTCACCAGGTCGCCCGTATACTCCATCACTCTCTTGCCCTTCGATATCGCCTCCAGCGCAAATACACCCCAACGGTGAATCTTGCTCGGCCTTACCTCAAGCTGAAAGTTGCAATGCTCCGGTTTCAATTGGGGACGTGCTACGCCCCCGCTTTTCGCCTTCATGCGGTGCTTTAAAAGTCGTCTTCGGTCGACGTGGTCTTCTTGCCTTTACGGCGCATCACGATGACCACAACGCACAATACCGCCAGTGCGCCGGCCACCAATCGAACTGTCATATCTGAATCCATCGATATCCTCCTTAAACTGTCCGAACAGCCTACTAGGCTACTAAAACATTCCCATGCTGGCAACCATCCGCCCAAGGATTGACATTCAAATACTTTAATGATAGGTATAGACCTGAATTTAATCGACTCCTATAGAGGCAACTGCAATGAAGATTTGGCAATTCTCGATTTTGCTTTTGATTCCATCTTTGTGTTGGTCGCAAGCTGTCACCGCAAATATGGTTGGCACGGTTACGGATAGCAGTGGCGGGTCTGTCGCCCAGGCTGCCGTCACCATTACGGAGACAAATACAGGCGTCACCCGCAAGATTCGTACGAATGCGGTCGGCATTTACAGCCAACCGTATCTTCCACCGGGGCTCTACAGAATCGAGATTGAGAACCCGGGCTTCAAGAAGTTCCTTCGCGAAAAGATCGAAGTCAACGTGGCGACGACGGTGCGCATCGATGCCGTGCTTGAACCAGGTCAAGTTACTGAAACCGTCACGGTGAGCGCGGAGGCGCCGTTGCTGCAAACGGATCGTGCCGATGTCAGCCGCACTGTCACAGGACAAGCGGTGCGCGAATTACCCGTGCCTAATCGGAGCTTCCAGGCGCTGGTTGGACTGTTGCCTGGAATTTCAGTTCCAGTAGCCAACTTCCCCGCACTCGAAGATCCGCAACGAACGACTTTTTTTTCAAGCCAACGGTCAGGGGAATTCGGCCAATAATGTCCAGGTGGATGGGATTGACAACAATAACCCGACGCTTGGTTTAACCATTTACATCCCTCCCGCCGAGGCCGTCCAGGAAGTAAACATTTCCACTTCTAATTACACCGCAGAGTTTGGACGAGCCGGGGGAGCAGTCGTGAACGTGATCACCCGCGGTGGTTCCAATCAATTCCATGGCGCACTCTTTCACTTTCTGCGCAATCGGGAGCTGCGTGCCCGCAACTTTTTCAATTTTGAGCCGCAGGCCAAGCCTGTACTGATCCGGAACCAATATGGAGGCACACTGGGTGGGCCGATCGTGCGGAACAAGACGTTTTTCTTCGGATCTTTCCAAGGCTTAAATCTACGCCAGGCCACTACGCAACTGAATACGATTCCAGTGGGGGATTGGCGCGGTGGCAACTTTAGTGGCGTGCCAGGCTTGACCCTTTACGATCCCGCAAGCGGCAATCTCGACGGCACCGGCCGTACACCTTTCGCGGGCAATGTGATTCCCCAAAACCGTTTCCACCCTGTGTCGCGCATTCTGACGCCGCTGATCCCGGCTACCAACGTGCCCGGCTTAATCAACAATATCGTTGGCAATGTGGGTTTCTCGCAGAATGGGTACAACTATGACGGCCGAGTGGATCACAATTTCAACGAACGGAATTCGATCTTTTTGAAGTACAACTATTCGCCATCCGATGTCGCGCAGGGTGCGCTGCTTGGCAGTCGCGTGGGCGACGGGGTAGTCTCAAGAGTTCGGACCCATACGGTTTCTCTAAATTTCAACCGCCAATGGAGTCCCACATTGCTGATGGAAGCACGGGCGGGCTACAACCGGTATTTCGCGGACGTCAATGGGGACAATATCGATGACCCTCTTGCGACGCAACTGCCGATCCGCAACCCCAATCCGGATGCGATCTCGACCCGCGGCATCCCAAGATTCAATGTCAGTGGTATGCCAGGCATGGGTCCGCCCGTGGTCTATCCCTTGGTGAACGCGGACAACCTGTTTAACTGGGTGAACAACTGGACGAAAACCGCAGGGAAACACACGCTGAAATGGGGAGCGGACATACGCCGGATCCGAGCGGACCGGTTTCAACCGCAGGGCCTAGGATTCGGCCCCCGTGGGCGATTCGACTACAATCCAGGCACAACGGCCATCCCAGGGCAAGCGCTTGGCCCCTTTGGGACGTTGGGCAATTCGTTCGCCGCTTTCTTGTTGGGTGCCCCCGATCTGACTTATCGCACCTTCCAAACCGTCACACCCACCAATCGCCTGACTCAAGCGTTCTTCTTCTTTAACGACAACTGGCAGGTATCCAAGCGGCTCACTCTCGATCTCGGACTGCGCTATGAAGCCCACACCACGGTTAAGCCGCGTTATGCTGGCGGTGCATCGAATTATGACGTAAACAACAACAGTCTGGCAGTGGCCGGCGTAGGGCCGATCGGGCTTAGCACCAACGTGGATTTTGATGCCAATCAATTTGCTCCGCGCCTGGGCATCGCTTACCGCTTGAACGAAAAAACGGTTTTGCGGACAGGCTATGGATTGAGCTATTACACAGGTCGATTCGGTTTCACAGGCGGTACGCTATCAACCCAGTTTCCTGTGATCTACAACATTCAAGAGGGTGTGGCTGGTAACTTTCGGGTGGAAGGATCGGCCGACACGCTCCCCGCCTTCTCTCTAGTCCCAATCCCGCAGAGTGGTGTGATTAGTCCCGCCCCAAATCAGGGTTACTTTACGGTGCCACGAAATAATCCAATCCCGATGGTTCATAGCTACAGCTTCACGATCCAACGTCAACTTCCGGGACAAATGGTCCTCGACGCAGCCTATGTCGGAACATTGGGCCGGCGGATTCCAGGCCAGCGGGAACTGAACTTCGCACTACCGGGGCAAGGCGCGGCGGGGCTCTCCTTTAACCAGCGTTTTGGGCGCACCGCGAGTGTGGCAGAACGTGCCAACGCCTACAACAACAACTACAACGGCTTGCAAGTGAACTTGCAAAAACGGTTTAATCGAGGGCTGTCGTTCCAAGCTGCATATACCTTTTCCAAGACGCTTGGCATAGGAGACGATCAGCCTGGTTTTACCATTCCAAGTGCTGTTCGAGAGCGCCATTATGGCCCGGCGGGCTTTGACAGAACGCATATGCTAACTCTCAATCACATCTGGGAACTCCCCTTTGGCACCGGGAAGCGCTATGCCCAGACCGGCCCCTTGCGCTGGATCGCGGGTGATTGGCAAATCGCCGGTATTGCGAGGTTTGTGACTGGCGCGCCCTTTTCTATCGTGGCCGACGCTGGCCCTTGCAATTGCCCTGGCAATGGCAATTTTGCCGATGTTCTGCGCGCGACCTCGATCTTGGGCGGCTACGGCCCCGGACAGCTCTACATGGATACTTCGGCATTTGCCGCCCCAAGGCCTGGAACTTTCGGAAACGGCGGCCGCAACATCGTACGTGGACCCGGCTTTGGGAATTACGACTTTTCAGTATTCCGATTCTTTCCGATTCGCGAAAAGATGCGGCTTGAATTTCGTGGTGAGTTCTACAATCTCACCAACTCTCCACGCTTTGGCAACCCCGTCGGAAATGTGAACGCCGGTAATTTCGGCCAAATTACAAGCACCTTGTTTGGCGAGGGGGAACGCGACATTCAGTTAGCTTTGCGGCTTACCTTTTGAGCAACGCTCATCGGGTGCGTTGGGAAAACGCAATGCGGTGGCTGGGCCTACCCATGCGAGCGAATCGTTATGTTTAATCGCGAACACTCTGGCAAATAGTTGACAAAACGAAACAACGGCTACCGCCCATACTCGGGCCCATGAATCTTGCCATCCGCCCAGGATCTTCTTTGCAGCGTTTCTCGCCGGCAACTTGTATTCGTCCTCCGACGTCTTATAATTGCAGCAATCCTCGAAAGAGGACGATAAGTTTAGCGAGGTTCACATGGATATTTTAGGCGAACGTAAATTCGTGAATATTCCCGGCGACCGCACGCACGAGCTACCCCCGTTGCTAGTCCGCTCGACCCCTGTCAAGCGCCTGGACAAAATGATGCACATGGCTTCCGGCATCGTCTCCTCCGACGACGTCCTTACCAACCTGCCTCTGTTCGATTCTAAATTGCAGTTCGATCCCAAGCTACAGCTCGATCTCGAGCGCCGTCGCATGGATCTGGCTCTCAACCTGGTCGACCAATACCAGTCCTTCATGCACACCTGGGCCTGGGGCGATTCCATCCTCGAATGGATCCGCCAGTGCGAAACCACCTTTGAAACCAGAGCGGACCTGCGTCCGCTCCTGCGCGCCGACGTCTGGCCCCACGCTGGGCGCAAAAGCTTCGTCATCCTCCTCGAAGACAAAGCCAAGACTCTCCCCAGCACCGGCAACATCAACCTCGAAGGTGCCGTCGGCCTGAGGCTGACCTTCCGCCAGCCCCCGCCGATTGGCTGCTTCAGCGATCAATTCTTGTTCTACCTAAACGGCTCCCTCGCCCAAAGCGCCTACCAAACCTGGTCGGGAATGAACGCAGACCCCGTCTCTGATCTCCCCCCGGAGCGCTTCCACTTCGACGTCGTTACAATGTAGTCGTGACCTCGGCTGCTCTGGCTCAATCATTCCCGATCCTCGATTTCGAAACCTATCTCGATATCGAATCAAACGCAGTCAACAGGTATGAGTTCTACCATGGCGTCGTCTATCCGATTGCTGGCTTAACCAACGCGCATCACATCCTTTGCAGTGCTGCTCAGTTCCAGCTTTCCCGCTTGCTTGCAAAGCGCAATTGCTATGTCCTTGCCGAAGCCCGCGTCGTGTCTCCAAACTCCGCTGCTTCCTTCTACGCCGACGTCTCGGTCCACTGTGATCAAGTCCTGCCACCGAAGGGCTTGGCAACAACATCGCCAACCATTGTTGTGGAAGTTCTATCTCCGTCCACGCGCAAATTTGATCTCAACGCGAAGCGCAAAGAATACTTCCGCATCCCCTCCCTAAGCCACTATCTACTAATCGATTCAGAGACCCCATCGGTCCTCCTCTACACCCGCGACGCCAACCAATCCTGGCCCAAAGACCCGCAATCCTTCACCGGCCCCAAAGCCGCCATCCCCCTCACCGCCCTCAAAATCAATCTCAAGCTAAAAGACCTCTACCGCCAAACCGGCCTCCTCTAATACGCTTCCACTTCGACGCCGTTACAATGTAGTCGTGACCTCTGCTTCATTGGCCAATACCTTCCCTGTCTACGATTTCGAAACCTATCTCGATCTCGAAGCCAATGCCTCCAATCGGAATGAGTACTTCTACGGTCATATCTTAGCCATGGCTGGTGGAACCGATAGTCACTCTGCGACAAAAGTTGCCGCCACTCTGCTTCTTGGGCGCCTTCTCGCCTCTAAGCCTTGCTACATCCGCGACTCCGACATGAAGATCGCGACGCCAAACTCAAACGCAGCCTTCTATCCCGATCTTTCCGTTTTTTGCAATCAAAAGCCGGATCGCAACGCGACCGCCTATGATGCGCCGTCCCTAATAGTGGAGGTTCTCTCCCCTTCCACCCGCCGCTACGACCTAACCACCAAGCGCAAAGAATACTTCCGCATCCCATCCCTCCGCCACTACCTCCTCATCGATTCAGAGACCCCATCGGTCCTCCTCTACACCCGCGACGCCAACCAATCCTGGCCCAAAGACCCGCAATCCTTCACCGGCCCCAAAGCCGCCATCCCCCTCACCGCCCTCAAAATCAATCTCAAGCTAAAAGACCTCTACCGCCAAACCGGCCTCCTCTAATACGCTTCCACTTCGACGCCGTTACAATGTAGTCGTGACCTCTGCATCATCGGCCAAGGCTTATCCTATTTACGATTTCGAAACCTATCTCGATCTCGAAGCCAATGCCACGAATCGAAATGAGTATTGTCATGGCCATATCTATGCGATGGCAGGTGGCGAACTGAATCACGACACAATCAAGATGACTGCCACTCTCATCCTCGGTGGCAAGCTTTCAGCATCGACATGCTTCATGACTAGCTCTGACTTCAAGGTTGCCACCCAACAGCGGGATGCTGCCTTCTATCCAGACCTCGCAATTCACTGTCATCCGAGACCAATAGCCAAAACCACAATCTTGGAATCTCCCTCGTTCATCCTTGAGGTTCTCTCCCCTTCGACGCGCCGCTACGACCTAACCACCAAGCGCAAAGAATACTTCCGCATCCCATCCCTCCGCCACTACCTCCTCATCGATTCAGAGACCCCATCGGTCCTCCTCTACACCCGCGACGCCAACCAATCCT
>CAZZGS010000262.1:4414-6449 GCA_964653845.1 uncultured Bryobacter sp. | reverse complement strand
TGCCTATAGCGCCTACCTCTATGCGCTACAACACCTGCCGCTCGCCGTCGTCTCTATCTACATGTATATAAACCCCGTCGTCGCCGTCACTCTAGGCTGGTTGTTTTATCGGGAAGATTTCGGTTTCAAGGAGCTAGGGGCGATGCTCGTGATCTTCTCAGGTGTTTGGCTGGTCAAAAAACTAAGCACAACCACCTAGCTCATCTAAGGTAAAATTCTTTTGTTTTCAGTTACTTAGAACCACCAAGAATGTTCCATAATGCTTTATGTCAGGGGTTGAACTACGGTACTAAAGTGTCTTTTTGAAAAAGCGGTTTCAAGTTGGAACGTAAATTCCCGATATGAAACATTCAACCCGCTTTGGTTCCCACTTTGGGGCTGTGGAAAACTTCTCTGACCGTTGGTTTTGTGGAGCAAGAACTAAGGGAAATCCTTAAGTCTTTGTAAAACAATAGTTTAGGGCTATTGAGAGGCAATCACGATGGCTTCAACTTTGCGCCAAATTAGGGCTAAAGTTTCCGAAACAGAACGGCACGCGCCTTGCATTCAATATGTCGTCGCCGCTGATGCAAATTCGCGGCGAACCGGCAAAAGGATCAAAGCAATGCGCAAGCCCCCAACTAAAGAAATGATCGGCACACTGATGCAACAAGTTGAGAGTGAAATTGAAGTAGCAGCGACTTTCTCCAGCCGGGAAGATAAAACCCAACCCCGTTCGGAGATTTCAACCATGACCGCTGCTCAAGTTTCATTCCAGACCCTCTCTCATTCCATCGAGGCAAATGACGCCATCGCTGAAGCTGTTCACCCTGACCAAAGTATCTATGCTCACAGGGATCGCGTAGTTCTGGAACACCTTCCCCTCGTCCGCGCAATCGCCGTGCGTGTCCACGATAATCTTCCTGTACATGTTGACCTTGACGATCTGATCCACGCAGGGATCATGGGCCTCTTTGATGCAGCCACCAAGTTTGATACCGACAAGAACGTCGCGTTCTCTTCTTATGCCAAGCACCGCATTAAGGGCGCGATTCTCGACAGCCTCCGCCAGCTCGACTGGGCCTCGCGCGACCTGCGCCGCCGTCACAAGCAGGTAGAAGCCATTACTCGCGATCTGGCGAGTGAACTGCAACGCAACCCGACCGAACACGAAATTGCCAACAAGATGGGCGTCGATGTCGACCGCTGGCGCCAGATGATGATCGACCTTCGGAATGTGGGCCTGGTTTCGGCCTCCACCCGTACTCACGAGAGCGAAGATCTGCCGGCACCGGACTTCCCCACCAGCGCCGACCACCACCCGGATTCCATCTGCGCCAAAGAAGAACTTCGCGGCCTGCTCAAGAACGCGCTTCACACTCTGCCCGAGCGCTACCAGCGCGTTGTCATGCTGTACTACTCAAACGAACTGACGATGAAAGAAATCGGCGGCATGCTGGGCATCAACGAAAGCCGCGTATCGCAGATCCACAAGGCAGCTCTCGAGAAGATGGCGAATGCGCTCGGCCAGGCCGGCATCAGCTCAGCTGCCGCTTTCTAGGCGAAACTACTTGACGTCGATCGAATAAGGCATCCAGCGCAACATGCCGCCCTGCCGCAAGGCTGGGCGCAGCGCACGGCGGATCTCGTCGGCGTAAGCAGGCTTTTCAAAGCCCATGATGCCGCCAATGGCCGCACTGATCAGCTTCTCGTCGCTAAACCAGCGCTCAAAGGTATTCTGAGCGGGAGGGTACGGCACCAGTTGCAGCTTGGCATCCGGTGCAATCTTGGCTTTCTTGAGCAATGCAGCCATTGCCGCGTCGATGCCGCCGAGTTCATCCGTCAATCGCTTGGCGCCGGGGTCGGAGGCGATCCAGGCCCTTCCCTGGGCCAGTTCTTCAATTTCTTCTACCTTGGCTCTGCGACCGGCCGCCACCTTGGCAACAAATGTCGTGTAGCTCTCATTGATTCCTTCGCGGAGCTTTTTGCGGGCGATCTCTGACAAGGGTTTTGATTCAGAGTCAATGTCGGCATTCTTGCCTCGCTGCATCCCGTC
>CAZZGS010000262.1:2051-4404 GCA_964653845.1 uncultured Bryobacter sp. | reverse complement strand
CCGCTACGTCTGACATCGAAACTACCACCGGCTTCACCTTGCTCAACTCAAGCAGTGCCGCCAGCAACTCATCTGACGCCACCGCATCGCCGCCAGGTGAATCAATGCGCAGCAGGACCGCCTTGAAGCTTGCGTCGGCCTTTAGATTCTGGACATGTTTGATGAAGTCTCGCGAAGCAATCTGGCCTTCGCCGATTCCAGATCCGCGAATGATGTCGCCCTCAGCCACAAAATAGGCAATCTTGTTGTTGTCATCACGTTCCCACCTGAAGCGGATCTGCTTACGATAGTCGCGCGCTGAAATCGCACCCTTGGTTGAGACATTTGCCTTCCTGGCCAGTTGCTCACGCGCAATGTTGTCATATTCGAGAGCATCGACGAGCTTTGTCTTCAGAGCATCTTTGGCAAGGAAGGGGCCTTCGTCAATCAGGGCCTCAATCTCGGCTGGTGTGCGCTTGCGCCCTTCGGCAATCCCCTTCACCATCAAATTGAAGGTGCCGTTGAGGATGGCACCCAGAGATTCACGCGATTCCGGAGTCATCGATGTGCGCGTGAAGCTGTCGCCAAAATCCTTGTACTTGCCGGCATGTTCGATCTCTACCTGGACGCCGAGCTTGTCGAGCGTGTTCTTGTAGTAGGTGCGCTCGGCGCGCAAACCCTTGAGATCGAGAACGTCTTCATCTACCATCGAGATGCGGTCGACAGCCGAGACCAGGAAGTAATCCTTCGCATTCGGGCGGCGCAAGAAAGCATGCATTGGTTTGCCGCTCTTCTTGAAGGTGGCCAGCGCCATCCTTACTTCTTCAGCCTTGGCCCAACCCATGCCAGACCCGCCTGTTTCAATCATCAGGCCCTTGATTTTGGTATCTTTGGCTGCCTTCTCGAGCACCTGCTTGATTTCAAGCACCGTCCAAGGGCTTTGCTGATCGAGCCAGGGGATTGGAATCTCGTCGGCAGGATGCTCTTGTACTTGGCCCTCCAGTCTTAAGACCAAATACGACTCTGCCGGCGTATCGGGAACGCTCTTTCCAGCCATGCGCACCAGCGCAAAGCCCAAGATCACGATCGCGACGCCGGCAAAGACGAAGCCGCAGAGGATGCCAAGTAGAAACTTCTTCATTCACCTACTAGGATACGGTCGAATCGCTTGCTTACGTCAGTGAGGTAAGCCGCGTCGCCCCCGCGTAGTTCCACAGTGGCGATTCCTTCGTACCCAATATCGGCAAAAGCTTTGTGAACTTCTTTCCATTCAATCTCGCCATCCCAAAGGTCAACAAACTCGGCGAGGCCCTTTTTAAATCGGAAATCCTTGATGTGGACCTTGGCGATACGCTTCTTGCCCAGCGTGCGTACCCAGTCCTGCGGATAGCCAAACAAGACCATGTTGCCGACGTCGAGATAGGCCTTGAGGTAGGGCGATTTGAAGGAGTCGACGTAGTTTGCCATCTCCATCGGGCTCAGCAAAAACTTGTTCCAGACGTTCTCAACGGCGATAATCACCTTGGCCTTTTCTGCTTCAGGCAGCAAAACCTTGATCTTCTCTGAGCTCTTCTTCCAGGCGTCTTCGTAGGGACTCTTCGGCGTTACAACCGCTGGCACCAGCAATACGGTCGAAGCACCCCAGGCCTTGGCGTTGCGAATGCTGTTGCGCATTCCCTGCATTCCGGTATCGACAACCGAGCTATCGGGGGAATTCAGCGGATTCTTCCAGTGGGCCATGTTCATGACGCCGTGGATCTTCATGCCTGTGTCGGAAGCTGCCTTGGCGATGGTAGCTTCTTCTTTCGGGTCATCGGCCGTCCCCATCTCGAGGTGCGTAAACCCGGCTGCCTTGGCAACTTCAAACTTGGACTTCCAGTCGGGCAATTCCTTGGGCAGCATTCCGCCCAGCACTGCCTTCTGAATCGGCAGACGCGCCGCCTTCATCTGGGTTGCCATCATCGCCGCTGTAGCGGTCATCATCAGATCTCTACGATTCATCACGAACTCTCCTCAGGCCAGTGGATACTTCATTTCACCGGCGATCTTACTAATGTAATCGAAGCCCTGCTTGTATTCCTCTGCTGTCTTCAAATGTTCGAGCATTAGGGGGACGGGCGTCTTGAGACCGCGCAGGCCGCGCAGATAAGCACGGTAATCAACCTCACCCTTGCCGGGGATCACTTCAAGAAAATGCACGTTCAGCTCCACCACCCACTCAAGGTCTTTAGCGTGGCAGCTCTTGATGTAGGGGCCTAGCTTGCGGAAGCACTCATCAATAAGCGCACCATTCTGGTAAAACTTTTCAGGTGAATTGATCGCATTGCAAACATCGAGATGCACGGCAAAGGCCTTGCGATCAATCGCTTTGACG
>CAZZGS010000262.1:0-2041 GCA_964653845.1 uncultured Bryobacter sp. | reverse complement strand
AGGTAGTTGTCGGGCGTATCGGGGTAGGTCCAGCCCATCACCTCAAGCGTGAAGAAACTTCGCTTCGGTTTGACGGCATCGAGGATTCTGCGGCAATTCTCGACAGTGGCGTCAAAGCCTTCTTTCGAGAGATTCTTCGGGTGAGGGCCAAACCACGATTTCTCGTTGTAGCTGCCAGCGATATCTACGCAACAACGAGCACCCACCTCGTCGGCAATCGCCATCCGCTCCACCACATAATCAAAGTTCTCTTTACGCTTGACCGCATCGACATCGAGCAGATTCTTCCAGGCACCCACTTCAGCAATCACGACATTCTCTTTGGCGAAGGCGGCTTCAATTGCACGCAGCTTCTCTTTTTCGCCAATGCGGACGGCAGGGCAATAGGCGGCACTGTAGCCGACCCGCCGGTGCTCGCGGGCTAGCGCAGCCGGGTCATCCGACTTCAAGAAAACAGGTGCACCAATAAGCAAAGCCCCCGCGGAGGCAGATGCGGGGGCAAGCATTGAGGCTATAGGCAGACTCGAGCCAAGTTTCAATAAATTGCGGCGATTCACACCGCGATTGTATAAGAATTCTGGCTTGAACTAAATCATGTTCGGGATCTTGATGATCTTCTTTTGAATGGCGTACTGCACCAACTGCGCTTTGTTGTGGATGTCGAGCTTGCGCATCAGGTTGAACTTGTGGGCTTCAACCGTCTTGACACTCAGGTTGAGGTCACAGGCAATTTCTTTGACACTCTGGCCTTCAGCCAACATCTTCAACACTTCGCGCTCGCGCGTCGTGAGGGTGGCAAATCGAGGCAGGCGATTGGCACTCTTGATGCGGCTGCGGAAGTCATCCACCAACTGGCTCAGCATGCGCGGGCTCAAATAGCTGCCACCGCGCCAGATATCACGGATTGCACTGATCAACTGACCCGAAGGGCTGTCTTTCAGTACATAACCGCTGGCACCGACTTCCATGCCTTCTACCAGATAATCTTCGTCGTCATACATCGTCAGAAACAGAATTTTTGTTTCTGGACGGTTCTTTTTGATTTGCCGTGTCGACTCAAAGCTGCTTAGCCCAGGCATGCCGATATCCATCAGCACCAGATCTGGACGAACTTCAGCCGCGCGATCCACAGCATCACCACCATTGGCTGCTTCGGAAACTACTTCCATGTCTGCTTCCGCATTGATCAGCGTCTTGATCCCCTGTCGAAACAGTGTGTGATCATCCACGAGTAATATACGAATCTTTGCCATTTGCTACCTGCCTCCCCAATTTAGGGTTAAGGGTTCGCTTCTCGCAGCAGCGGCAACTCGATGTGAATTCGAGTTCCCTTCCGGAAACGGCCCCTGAACTTCATACCTCCAAGGGCCAGAGCCTCACCGAGGCGAGATACTTGCATATCGGCCTTGGCAGCCCCGTTCTTTCCAGCTATCCTTTGGTGGCTCTCAACATAAAACTTGCCACCAAGGAGTGCTACGCGCTCACGTAACCCAGCCAAACCGTAGGAATCTCTTCTAGACAACGCCTCTTCTACTTCGAAGCCGACACCATCGTCCTCTACATTTAGCCTTAGTACCCCATCGGCACCTTCGATGGAAATGTTTACATGAGTTGCCTGAGAATGTTTGCCAACATTGTTCATACACTCCTGAACAAGCCTATAGACAATCACCTCAGTGTTCTTAGGCACCCTTCCCATGCGGGATAGAGCCAATCTCACCCTCGCCGGGTGGATCCGGCTGAAGCGGCTCACCAACTGGCGCAAAGCAGCCCCCAGCCCCAATTGCTCCAACACCGCCGGACTCAAGGCGGCAATCAGGCGGCGAATCTCAAGAATCGTCCGCTCCGTCAAGTCTCTTGTTTCCTGTAGTTTGCCCTTCAGCGCGCCGTCCTCGGGTAACAAATTGCCCTCAATCATCTCGAGTTGCAAACGAATGCAAAGCATCGACTGGCCCGCCTCATCATGCAACTCACGGCTTATCCGGCGCCGCTCCATCTCCTCAACCTGCAACCTACGCTCGGCCAGACGCCTCACCTGCTC
>CAZZGS010000261.1:0-6456 GCA_964653845.1 uncultured Bryobacter sp. | reverse complement strand
ATACGGAGACCTGAGCGTAGAGGAAAACATGGATTTCTACGCCGATCTCTTCGGGATTACCGGTCAGGTGCGAGCAGACCTAAAGACCCGCCTTCTGAAGATGACCCGCATGGAGCCCTTCCGCGACCGCCCCGCCGCCAAGCTCTCCGGCGGCATGAAGCAAAAACTCTCCCTCATGTGTACCTTGCTGCACAAGCCACAAATCCTCTTCCTCGACGAGCCCACCAACGGTGTCG
Organism: uncultured Bryobacter sp.; assembly: GCA_964653845.1. Lineage (GTDB taxonomy): Bacteria > Acidobacteriota > Terriglobia > Bryobacterales > Bryobacteraceae > Bryobacter. Next base: position 6,220 of record CAZZGS010000261.1, on the reverse strand, counting down.
ACCCCGTGTCGCGCCGCGACTTCTGGTTGATTCTCGAAGAACTCGTAAAAGACGGCATGACTGTATTGGTCTCCACGGCTTATCTCGATGAAGCCGAGCGTTGCCACCGCGTCGCCCTCATGGATCGTGGCCGCATCGTCCTCTGCGGCACTCCCGCCGAGCTCAAAGCAAATCTCCCAGAGAAGTGCTATGCCATCCGCGCCACCAACCTGCGTGAGATCAAACACACACTCGAGTCGCGCCCCGGCGTCAGCAGTGTCGAGATGAGCGGCGCTACCCTCCACCTCTTCCTCAAGCCAGATGCCAAACTCCTCGACATCATCGCCGACCTTGATATCGATGCCGAGCGCATCACACCCACTCTTGAAGACATCCTGATCTCAGAGATTCAAAGGGCCGCCGCATGATTGAATTCAGCGTCGCAATCGAAAACCTCACCAAGCGCTTCGGCACTTTCGTTGCGGTAGACAACGTCACACTCAACGTCGGCAAGGGTGAGATCTTCGGCTTCCTTGGCCCTAACGGCGCCGGCAAATCCACAACCATCCGCATCCTCTGTGGCCTACTTGCGCCCACCAGCGGCAAGGCCATTGTGGCGGGCTACAACGTCGCTAGCGACCCGGAACTTGTCCGCGCCAACATCGGCTACATGTCCCAAAGATTCTCGCTCTATGACGATCTCACTGTAGCCGAGAACATCGACTTCTTCAGCGGCATCTACGGCGTCGTCAAAGACAAGCGCCCCATCCGCAAGCAGTACGCACTCGAGATGTCGGGCCTGGTTGGCCGCGAAAACTCAATGACCCGCACCCTGCCCGGTGGCCTCAAACAGCGCCTCGCCCTTGGCTGCGCCATCCTCCACGAGCCACCCATCGTATTCCTCGACGAGCCCACCAGCGGCGTCGACCCAATCGCCCGCCGCAGCTTCTGGGATCTCATCTACCAACTCTCAGAGGCCGGCCAGACAGTTTTCGTCACCACTCACTATATGGATGAGGCTGAATACTGCCACCGTCTCGCCCTCATGTACAAGGGCAAAATGATCTCTCTCGGCACCCCCGCTGAGCTCAAACTTGCCATGAGTAAGAACAGCATGGAAGAAGTCTTCGTCGAAAGTATCGAGCGCGAAGAGGCGGCCGGTGTATGAAGTTCCGCCGCTGGTGGGCCGTCACTCGAAAAGAGTTCCTGCATATCGTGCGTGATCCGCTTAGCCTCTACATGGCGCTTGCGATTCCACTTCTTCTGCTCTTGCTCTTCGGCTACGCCCTCAGCCTTGATGTGGATCACGTTCCAACAGCGGTCTACGATCTGGATCGCAGCACAGCCAGTCGCGACTTCATCGAGCGATTCAAAGGCAGCCGCTACTTCGATATCGTCGCCACAGCCAGCACCCCAGACGAACTCAATGCAGCCATCGACAAGGGCAAGGCGATCGTTGGTGTCGTAATCCAACCCGGCTTCGGTGCAGACCTTAAGGGAGGACGCGAAGCCAAAGTCCAGCTAGTGCTTGACGGCAGCGATTCCAACACTGCGAGCATCGCCCTCGGCTACGCCCAAAGCCTCGTGACTCTTTACGGCATCGAAGTCCGCGCCATCGCGCGAGAGCGTCTCGGCGCACCCAAAGTAAACGCAATCGACGCTCGCATTCGCGTCGTTTTCAACAGTGATCTCAAGAGCCGCAACTATATCGTCCCCGGCCTGATTGCCGTCATTCTGATGATCGTCGCAGCCGTTCTCACCAGCCTCTGCGTGGCCCGCGAATGGGAAAACGGCAGCATGGAGCAACTCCTCTCGACACCTCTTCGCCCCGTTGAATTCCTACTCGGAAAACTGGCCGCTTATTTCGCCATCGGCATGGTCGATATGGTGATCTGCATCGTCACTGGCGTATTCTTGTTCGAAGTCCCGCTGCGAGGCAGCGCCGTATTACTTATTGCCAGCTCTGCCCTCTTCTGCTTCGGTGCACTCTGCTGGGGAATCCTGCTATCGACGATCACCCGCAACCAGGTCATCGCTTATCAGCTCAGCATGATCTCAAGCTTCCTGCCGGCCTTCCTTTTGAGCGGCTTCATCTACTCGATCGACAACATGCCGCCGGTGATCCAGTTTGTCTCGCGCATCGTCCCTGCACGGTACTTCGTCACGATCCTCAAAGGCATCTTCCTCAAGGGTGTCGGCGTGCAAATCCTCTGGTCGGAGCTACTGGCGCTGTTGCTCTACGGGTCGATCATCTTCTTCATTGCCGTCCGCAAAATGCGGGCGAAGGTGGCCTAAAGCTTATGTGGGAACGCATCCGCGAAATGATCGTCAAAGAGCTCAAGCAGACCCTGCGTGAGCCAAAGATGCGCGCCACGCTCATCGTGCCGCCGCTGCTCCAGTTGCTCGTCTTCGGCTACGCTGTCAACCTCGATGTAGAGCACGCCAAGCTCGCCTGGATGGATCAAGACCGCACGATTGAATCCCGCGAACTACTCGAGCAATTCACCGGCTCCGGCCGCTTCACCATCGTTCGCTACCTCGAATCCGAGCAAGACACCCAACTCACGCTCGACCGGGGCGAGGTAGAAGGTGTCGTCCGCATCCTGCCCGGCTTTGCCGCTGATCTCGCCCGAGGCCGCGAGGCCTCAGTGCAGGTACTCGTCGACGGAACCAACTCCAACACCGCCAGCATAGTCTCCTCCCAGTGCACGCAGGTCATCCGCTTATTCAGCACCAAAAAGCTGGAAAAACTACAGCGTCAAAAGCTGGTCGGCCGCGCCGTAGACCGCCCGCTCTTCGCACCGCTCCCTACGCTTACAGTCGAGCCGAGAGTCTGGTTTAACCCCGAGCTACGCAGCCGCAATTACTTCGTCCCCGGCGTCCTTGTAAACATCATTATGCTCGTCACGCTCTCGCTGACATCCATGGCAATCGTGCGGGAAAAAGAGATCGGCACAATGGAACAACTCATGGTCACTCCGATCCGTCCCATCGAGTTGATCATCGGCAAGACACTCCCCTTTGCCGCTATTGGCATGGTGCAACTGCTCTTCATCACTATGGTTGCGATGCTCGTATTCCGGGTCCCACTCAACGGCAGCCCCGCACTGCTGGTCTTCTCCAGCCTCTTCTTTATTGAGTGCACACTCGGCCTCGGGCTATTTATCTCCACCGTCTCAAACACGCAACAGCAGGCGATGATGACGACGCTATTCGTCTTCCAGCCCATGTTCATGTTGAGCGGCTTCAGCTTCCCCATCCGCAACATGCCTGAGATCGTGCAGTGGGTCACGTACCTCAACCCGATGCGCTACTACATGGAAGTGGTTCGGGGCATCTTCCTTAAAGGCATCGGCATCGAGATCCTCTGGCCACAGATACTGGCTCTTGCTTTTCTCGGCACCAGTATCCTCGCCATCAGCGCACTGCGCTTCCGCAAGCGTCTCGACTAGCGGTCGGTGTTCTGGCGCTTATAAGGTTCGCGAACGTGCTTGGCGGCTTCTTCCATAGCGCCCTGTGTGTTGTCTTTGGTGCGGATCGCCTGGTTATATTCGCTCACCGCGCGCTCGCGCTGCCCGGTGATGTCGAAGATCTTACCCAGATTGATGTGTGTCCAAACTTCAGTCCACTTCGGCTCAAGATCCCCGTTCAGCACTTCACGAAACTCATTGGCCGCTGCCTGATAGTTGTTCTGCAGGAAGAAGATCTCAGCCACCCGGTAATGCCCAAGCGAAGAATTGCGATTCACCTCAAGCGCCTTCTGATACTCCTTGAGTGCCTCCTGGAAGTCACTCACTTCAGCAAACTGCTCACCCTTACGAATCGCCACTGACACGCGGATCTTGTCGTCATAACGCAGCACCTGCATGTCCGGGTCGAGCTTCACAATCACGGGCTTACCAAAGGTCTCAACACTGAATTCAGACGAGGTGCCAACCACCTCAACTACCTTCTCTTCGGGATTACCCTCAGTCTCGATCTTCAGCTTCACCGGCATTCGGAAGGTATCAAGATCCTGCGACACCTTACCTAAAATGCGGAAGCCCTTGGCGGTGCGAAATACAGTGTAGGTCAGGCGGAATTCGGGAGCTCCCGACGATTCAATCCACTGGATGAAGAAGTAGCCGAGATCGCTCCCATAAGCCTGCTCTGCAACCTTTCGAATGTCGTTGGTCGAGACTTGCTTGTAGGCGTAGGTCTTGGCGAAGCTCTTGAGCATCGCCTCAAACTTGTCCTTACCGAGGATTCCACGCAGCATGTTCAAAACAGCCGAACCCTTGCCGGCGGTAGCGGCCCAGAATTCAGGCGAGTAATCTTCGTATCGTGAGCTCTGAATAAGTGGCGGTTCGGGCTGCGTCAATGCTTCTACATACACATCGCGCATCTCTGATTCCACAGCCGAAGGCCCACCGGTGGATTCAAAGAACATCGTCTCTGAAAACCGCGCCAAACCATTCACGATCCAGATGTGGTTTCGAGAAATAGGTGAAATCAAACCACCCCACCATTGCCGCGACACCTGATTCACAATCAGGCGCTGATTCACTTCCGAGCCTATGCCGGAAGGCGAAAGAAACAAGATCCCGGGTGCCGAATATCCATTGGGGAAGCCCTTGAAAGTTTCAGACAGGTACAGGTTTACTGAAGGCGGCTTGCCGTTCAGATCCGACAGGAAGTTCATCGCCTTCGACACCATCGCGCCAGTCTCGTTGGCCATCGCTACGTTGTTGAAGAACATTGTGGTGGTGACACCCTCAACGCTGGTCTGCACAGGCTTGCCCTTCACGAGCGAAAAGCTGCCATATAGAGCCGGCTGCGTAGTTTTGAAGCTAGTCACCGTATTCGCACTGGCTTCGGTCTTGAGATCGACACCAGAGCTCAACACACGAAACTCCGCCGGTGCCGTCACGTTCAGGTTCATCGTGTAACGGTCGCTTGTATACTCATTCACCGGGAACCAGCGCGCCGGATAAAGCAGCGTTGCGCCGGTCGCCTCGATCCCCGCGAAGCGGATGCCGTAGACCGGGCTCTCTTCGCGCCCGTCGAAACGCCCGTCGTAATCGAAAGTGACGGTGGTCGACTTGCCCTTGGCCAAAGGCTGCGAGAACTGCAAGCGGTAATTGAAATCGCTGGTCTTTGAGAAAGCCACCGGGCCGCCCGCATCGTCGGTCACGTTCGACACGCGCATGGCGTCGTTGAAGTCTACCTGGATAGAAGACAGACGGTCGTCGAGTGGCGTAAAGCGCATCTTCACCTTCGCCAGCATGGTCTGCGACGCAGGCTGTACAGCCACATCGATGTCGTAGTGTTCAACGTCCACGCGACCGCGACGATCTTGCTGCGCGTAGAGCGCCGCGCTAAGCAACAGAATTGGCAGGAATCTCATTATGTTCATTCAGGATCTCATCCACGATACGAGCCGCTTCTTCAAACGGATCATGGTCGCTGCGTAAAACGCACGCCACCTCCGCCAGGCCCCTCTTCATATCATCCCGTTCCTTGGCACTCTGAAGCAAACGCAGTACTTCCACAGCCAGCTTCTCGCCAGTCATGTTTTCCTGCATCAACTCCGGAATCACCGCCTTGCCAGCCACCAGATTCACCATGGTGTAGAACGGCACATCGACAAGGACTTTTCCAATCAACCAGCTCAGGCCTGTCACTCGATAGAAGCTTACCGTGGGCGCACCCAGCAGCGCGGCCTCCATCGTCACTGTGCCTGAGGCGGCCAGCGCCACATCACAGTGTGCCAGCAATTCCCAGGTTTGACCTTCAATCACATGGATGGCTTCGGGCAGCGAATGGTTATCAAAAAACATGCGCCCAATCGCTCGAGGCGTCCCTAGTACAAATTGCACAGGCATTTTTGTGCCAATGCGCCCCACCGCATCGATCAGCGCTGGAAGATGCCGCGCAATCTCCCCGTGCCGGCTACCCGGCAGCAGCGCCACCATCGGCTTTGAGGGATCGAGCCCGATCGACCCCAAAAAATCCTCGCGTGTCCGCTTAGCTGCAATATGGCGCGCCATCGGGTGTCCAATGTAGCTGGTCGTCACGCCACGGTCGCGAAACCATTTCTCCTCAAACGGAAAGATACAGAGCAGCCGCCGCAGATCGCGGCTCATTTGCGCCGCCCGCCCCTGCCGCCACGCCCAAGCCTGTGGTGCCACCAGATACACCACCGGGATGCCCATAGCCTTCAGCCGCCGCGCCACGCGCAGGTGAAAGTCGGGAGAATCGG
>CAZZGS010000260.1:2966-6472 GCA_964653845.1 uncultured Bryobacter sp. | reverse complement strand
TCGAAGAACAGGTAAGCTTAACCGCAGAACAGGTGGCTACGGGTTCGGCGGAGATCGCCAGCTTTGTCGAAAACTTTGCACGTTCGGCTTCTACCCAGGCCAATATGGTCGACCAGATTGCCAATACGAGTCAACAAATGCGCAAGCAGCTGTCGAGCAATCTGGAATCAGCGGCTTCCAATCAGCACCGGATGGCTCAAACCGTCAGTGATGTCGCCCAGGCTCATGAACGTCTCAGCCGCGTCAATACCGAAATGCAGGCTGTCACAGCAACCAGTCGCAAGATTTCCGGCATCGTCAACCTGATGATGGATATCGCCCGGCAGACAAATATTCTCGCCGTCAATGCCAGTATTGAAGCCAGCCGAAGTGGAAATTCAGGCGGCGGCTTTGGTGTCATCGCCGAGCAGGTTCGCGACCTTGCCGTGCGCACCACCGAGGCAAGCACAGAGATTGACAATCTCATTTCCAGCTCGGTAAGCAAAGTCGAGGCCAGTGCCCGGGATATTGAAAGCATTGCCCAAGGCTTCTCAGAACTCAATTCCGCCACCCAGCATATGAAGGTGCTCCTCGATCAGATTCATGACGCAGGGCGATCACAGGCAGGTGGCATCGAGCAGATTTCAGACTCCATGCGCCAGATCTCGGCCGAAACCCAGAATTTCGCCGCTGCCGCCGAAGAAACCGCCGGTACCTCCAGCCAATTGAAAGACTTGGCCGGAGAGTTGCGCAATACCCTCGCCAATCTCCACTAAAAGCGTAATGACTGCTTGAGCAAGGCGCGAAAGCCCTGCTCATCGCAGCTTGTTAAAACATCTACTGCGCGTCCCATTACTGTTGCTTCCAAGCGTCCATTGCCATCGCAGCTTAGCTTCAGCCGCTCTTTTCGAAATAGCCCAGGAACGGCGATATAGGCGGCCGCCAATTCGTCCCACCAGAACCGGTCTTTCTCGCCATAGGCCTTTCTAAATTCTGCGAGAATTGCACTCTGCCCCTCAGACACCAGATCCGCTCGTGCAGGAAACTGGTTCGTTAAATCAAGCGGGCAAATCGTTAAAGGAACTTTCGACACCAAAACTGTCCGCAGTGCCGCAACATCAGCACCGGCATTCCACTCTGCCCCACCCTTTGCATTCCCCGCAACTCTTACCGCACCACCCATCCACGTTACAGAGGTTGGCACCTTGCCAGCCTGAATCAACCGCGCGACCCGCGTCAGCGGCCCAGTAGCGAGAATCTCCGCCTTCGCTGGCAAATCGCGAACCAGTTTTGCTTCCTTCTCGTGCAATGCCTCAAGCAGCATCCTCACCCGAAACTCAGCCGTCTTAGTATCGGCAATGCCCGGCGTTGTGGAAACACCCATCACTTTCACATCCGGGCTGCGCAACAGGATGGCCAGTGCCGCCACGTCTTCCCACCCGCCATCCTGATCGAGCCAGACCTCGCGCGGCTGGCCATTTCCGCTCCAGGCGTAACCAAAGCCGGCAAAGGCTCGCCTTGCGAGTTCGATGCGTGTTACCTTTTCTGCTATGCGTAGCACATTCTGCAGCTTGCTGTTCATTGCTTGTACCAGTTTCGCCCAGTCCGGCTACCAGAAGCCTTCCAAGGCGATCCTTGATGTCCTAAACGCGCCAGGCACCCCAACGCCGAGCGTCAACCCAACCAAGACTCACGTGCTCTTCCTGCAGACTGTCCGCAACCCTACCATTGCCGAACTGTCCAAGCCGATGCTTCGCATCGCTGGCCTGCGCATCGATCCGGCCAATTCCGGCCCTCACCTCACAACCTATGCCTATGGCCCCTACCTCCAGAAGCTCGATGGTGGACAAATCACCAAGCTTGAACTCCCTGCCAAGGTAGCGCTGACCGGACTCAACTGGTCGCCCGATGGCCGCTATTTCTCGGTGATGAACCACACCGCCACCAGCATCGAATTGTGGATTGGCGAGACTGCCACCGGCCGGCTTAAGCGAGTCGAGAAGGCAACCCTCAATGCCGCCGTCGGCGACGCTGTCGAATGGATGCCAGACTCGCGCACACTGCTTGTCCGGCTTGTACCTGCCAACCGCGGCAAGATGCCTGAAGTACCCGCAACGCCCTCGTCGCCCAACATCCAGGAATCGGCTGGCAAAGCCGGTGCCACACGCACCTACCAGGACATGCTCAAGTCTCCCTATGATGAGCAAGTCTTCGAATTCTTCGCGCAGTCCCAGTTGGCCCTGATCACTGCCGCCTCTGGCCAGATCACACCCATCGGCAAGCCCGCGATGATCATCAACCAGCAGCCCTCTCCCGATGGCCAGCACATCCTCATCAGCCAGATCCACAAGCCTTTCTCTTATGTCCTGCCCTTCATGCAGTTTCCGCGCGAAGTCGAAGTCTGGAATCGTACAGGCCTGGTCGAATACAAAGTAGCCAGCCTGCCGCTGCAAGAGCGCATCCCCATCGGTGGCGTCTCCACCGGTGCGCGTAACACCAACTGGAACCCCAGCGAACCCGCCAGCCTCTTCTGGGTGGAAGCCCTCGACGGTGGCAACCCCAAAGAGAAGGTACCCAACCGTGACCGCATCCTCACCACAAAAGCCCCCTTCAAGACCGAGCCGGTGGAAGTGGCCAAGGTCAAGGAACGCCTCGCCGGCCAGCTCCTCTGGTCTGCCAAAGGCAACGCCGTCATTATGAGCGACATGGAACTCAACAAGCGCTGGTTGCGCACCATGATGATGGACCCGAAGAACCCCACAGCCCCGGTCAAGATCCTCTCTGAGCGCAACATGCAGGATCGTTACCGCAACCCCGGCAACTTCCTAACAGAAACTCTCCCCAACGGTCAGCGCGTCCTTGCCGAATCGGGTGGCTATCTCTTCCTTGAAGGCGATGGCGCCTCCGCCGAAGGCGACCGCCCCTTCCTCGATCGTCTCGATCCAGTCACAGGCAAGAAGGAACGCCTCTTCCATTGCGACGCAGACCACTTTGAAACTGTAGTCGCGCTTCTGAGTGACGACGGTTCGCGATTCCTGACGCGGCGCGAATCCCCTACCGAAGCCCCCAACTTCTTCATCCGTGACAGCAAGGGCGGCATGACTGCCTTCACAAAGTTCGCCGACCCGGCACCGCAGCTCCGTGGCATCACAAAGCAACTTGTCAAATATAAGCGTCCCGATGGCGTCGATCTCAGCTTCACGCTCTATCTGCCCCCCGGCTACAAGCAAGGCACCCGTCTACCCACCGTCGTCTGGGCTTACCCGATCGAGTTTAACGATGCTGATACCGCTGGTCAGATCGCTGGCTCCACCAAGCGCTTCACTACGATCAACGGCTACTCGCACCTCTTCTTCCTGCTCGAAGGCTATGCGATCCTCGATGGCGCCACGATCCCGATCATCGGTAGCCCCGAAGAAGCAAACAACACCTACGTCGAGCAACTTACGGCTTCAGCCAAGGCTGCTATCGACAAGGCTGCCGGGATGGGCGTCACCGATCCGGAACGTGTCGGCGTCGGCGGGCAC
>CAZZGS010000260.1:0-2956 GCA_964653845.1 uncultured Bryobacter sp. | reverse complement strand
GCATAGCTACGGTGCCTTCATGACAGCCAACCTGCTGGCCCACACCAATCTTTTTCGCGCCGGAATTGCCCGCTCGGGTGCCTACAATCGCACACTCACCCCCTTCGGATTCCAGAGCGAACGCCGTACCCTCTGGGAAGCGCAAGAGACGTACCTAAAAATGTCGCCCTTCATGATTGCCAACAAGATCAAGGAGCCGATTCTGCTGATCCACGGCGAAGCCGACAATAACCAGGGCACCTTCCCGATCCAGTCTGAGCGCATGTTTATGGCAATTCGTGGCAATGGTGGCACGGTTCGATATGTAACGCTGCCGCATGAATCTCACGGCTATTCCGCCCGTGAATCCGTCGAGCATACGCTCTTCGAGATGACATCCTGGTTCGACAAACACGTCAAGAACGCGCCAGCCCGCTCTCTAGGCTCAAATTGATCTCCTACGATCCACACAAGTGGCGGAACCACTTCTTTGATCTTCGCGGTTCGATGTTTCTCGAGATCATCGGTCGAGTATTGTTGTGCGTTGCATGGTCGGCGGCGGTAGTTTGCTTCGACAAATATGTTGTCAATGTCAGCATTTCGTCGCTCCTACATACCCTGGTCGGTTCTGCCCTGGGCCTGTTGCTGGTCTTTCGAACCAATGCGTCTTATGACCGGTTCTGGGAAGGGCGCAAACTCTGGGGCGGCATTGTGAACGAAACGAGAAACCTGATCCGCTTAGCCTCCGTTCACTTGGGTGGAGAACGCGATCTTCTGGTCAGTCTTACCGAGCTTACCGCCAGCTTTCCACAAGCGTCAATGCACCAACTTCGCGGCACAAAGATTCCTGGAATGCTTGAGGTACAGCATCCTCCGCTACAGATTGCTACTGAGATGACAGCCATCCTCAAAGAGGGGCAACGCCGGGGGACTCTCTCAGACATCATCCTCGTCAGCCTGGATCAAAACATCCAGCAACTGGTCGACTATCTTGGGGCCTGCGAGCGTATTCTCAAAACCCCGCTCCCTTTCGCTTACGTCATCCACCTCCGGCGCGCACTCGTGCTGTACTGCTTCAGCCTCCCGTTCGCGCTGGTCGACACTTTCGGCTGGGGCACAATCTTCGACACCCTGGTGGTCGCCTACATCTTCTTCGGAATCGAAGAAATCGGAGTCGAAATCGAAAGGCCATTTGGTTGTGACTACAACGATCTTCCCCTCGAAGAAATCTGCCAATCCATCCGTGACAACCTCTTCGCTCTGGTGAATCTCGAACAATCCGCACCCGACGTAATGCCCAAGGGTCTCTAGCATGCGCCTGTTACCAATCCACGACACACAAGCGCGGCGCATCCTGTCGCCCGTCTCCGGCTTCCTGGCCGAAGCCGGTTTCACCCATTCCCTTACACCAGCCCGCAACTGCACATACGGCTGTAGCTATTGTTATGTGCCCACCATGCGCATCCAGGCCGGCCTCAAACCTGACGACTGGAAGCACTGGGGCGAATACACCATCTACAAAACCAACGCCCCAGCCCTGCTTAAGAGGGAACTCAAACCCGATCAGCTCATCTATTGCTCCCCTCTGACCGATCCCTACCAGCCAGCCGAGATGCATCAGGAGATGATGCCTCAGATCCTCGAGCAGATCTACATCCACCCTCCCAAACTCTTCGTCATCCAGACCCGCTCACCCAATATCCTGCGCGACACAAAGTTATTGCAAACCGTAGCCGAGAATACCGACCTCCGCATCAGCTTCTCAATTACTACCAATGACGACCGCATCCGCAAGATCTTCGAGCCGCGCTGCGAATCCATTCCAGACCGCTTGCGCACCATAGCAGAGTTGCGAGCCGCCGGGCTCAACGTCTACGCGACCGTCGCGCCTATCCTGCCGTGCGAACCGGCAGACCTCGCCCGCCTCGTCGTGGAAGCCACAACCAACCCCATCATCGGAGACCCGCTCCACATCCGCCAGCTCAAGCCCAGAGGAGCCACTACGCGCGACGCGGCCTTCAAGATCCTCGATCATTACGAACAACCGCAGTGGGCTGAGCCCGGTTTCCAGACACGCCTCCTCGAAGTGTTAGACCATGAGATCAGGGCACTAGGTCGAGAATTCTCAACCGGCCCCAAAGGCTTTTCATGCTTGACACAAATGCCATCCTCACCCGCTTGGGGCTCACCAATGCCGCCGGCTCGCAAGTCCTCACCTCGTTCAACCCGTCCACCGGCCAAGCGCTAGCCAGCGTAACGCTTGCTACCAGCGCCGGCTACGAGCAGGCAATTGCCAAATCCACCGCCGCCTTTGCTAAATGGCGCCTGGTTCCAGCACCACAGCGCGGCCTGATCGTGCGCGAAATCGCCGAAGCCCTTCGGGCCAACAAAGAAGATCTTGGCGCGCTTGTCAGCCTCGAGATGGGCAAGATTTATCAGGAAGGCTTGGGCGAAGTACAAGAGATGATCGACGTCGCCGACTTCGCCCTCGGCCTCTCACGACAGCTCTACGGCATGACCACAAATTCCGAGCGGCCAGGGCACCGCCTCTATGAGCAGTGGCACCCGCTTGGCCCGGTAGGCGTCATCACTGCTTTTAACTTCCCGGTAGCCGTCTGGGCCTGGAACGCCCTCATCGCCGCCGTCTGCGGCGACACTGTGATCTGGAAGCCATCGGAGGAAACTCCACTTACCGCAATCGCCGTCCACAATATCGCGCAGGCAGTACTGCGCAAGCATAACTTCGAAGGTGTCTTCGAGCTACTCATCGGCGACATCGCAACCGTCGGCGAGCCGATGCTAGACGACCGTCGCCTCCCGCTAATCTCCGCCACCGGCTCGACGCGCATGGGCAAGATCGTCGCCGAGCGTGTCGGCCGCCGTCTGGGCCGCACCCTACTGGAGCTAGGCGGCAACAACGCCATCATCCTGATGCCCGACGCAGATCTCGATCTGGCGCTGCGCGGCTGCCTCTTCT
>CAZZGS010000259.1:5861-6481 GCA_964653845.1 uncultured Bryobacter sp. | reverse complement strand
CATTACACTTTTGGCCCAGGTCGTCTAACCCTTGCTGCGTCCGCACGAAGAAATCCTGAAACTGCACAGCCGCGTCCTTTTTGAAGAGGTGCGGCAACACCCGGATTGGCTGGAAAGTCTGACGCTTGAGCGGGATTTCTATGACCACGATTTTCGGGCGATGCTCGATTTATTGCCCTTCCAGAATTTGGCAGCGGCTGCGTTTCGGCGGCGGTGCCTGACCCGGATTCTGTTGCGCGATGTTTTGGGGCATGCAACGCTGGCGCAGACTACTGCAGAAGTTTCGGCACTGGCAGATGCGATTCTTGGGTGGAGTTACGAGAAGATTCGTGCTGAGGCAGAGTCGCTCTACGGTGTACCTCATCTGGAGGACGGGAGTGTTTGCGGGTGCAGCATTCTGGCGTTGGGAAAGCTGGGCGGAAATGAGTTGAATTACAGCTCAGACATCGATCTGATGTACGTGTACGCGGGGCGTGGACAAGCTGATGGTGCAGCAGGGCTAAGCAACAAAGAGTTTTTCGAGAAGCTGGCGCAGCGGCAAACGCATTTTCTGGGCGCGTATACGGCAGAAGGTATTTGCTACCGGGTAGATTTGCGGCTGAGGCCAGAGGGGAGCCTGG
>CAZZGS010000259.1:0-5851 GCA_964653845.1 uncultured Bryobacter sp. | reverse complement strand
GGAGCCTGGGGGAGATTGCCCTTTCGCTTGAGGCGGCCAAGGAGTATTACCGGGTGAGGGCGCGCGATTGGGAATTGCAGATGATGATCAAGGCGCGGCTTTGTGCTGGTGAGCGAGAGACGGGCCAGCGGTTGATTGAGTTTGTCGAGCCATTGACCTACCGGACAACGACAGACTTTTCTGCGATTGAAGCTGTAAGCGAAACGCGTGTGCGCTGGAATGAGAAGCTGTCGAACCGGAAGCTGAATGGTGGCGCGATTGATGTAAAGCTGACGCGGGGCGGGATTCGGGATATCGAGTTTCTGGTGCAGTGCCTGCAGCGGCTTCATGGTGGACGTGAGGCCTGGGTGCGTACGACAAGCACGATGATCGCTCTGGCCCGGTTGCACGACAAAGGGCTGATCTCGTCATCGGAGTACTTTGCCCTGATCGAGGCCTATGAGTTTTTGCGTCATCTCGAGCACCGTCTGCAGGTGATGGAAGACAGGCAGACGCATTGCCTGCCGGAAAGCTTTGAGGAAATCGAAGACTTGTCGCGCAGGATGCCGGCGCTGCAATTGGGTGTGGAGAATTCAGGGTCCCGCCTGATTGAGAAATTGAAGGAGCACCTGGGCGGGGTAGAGGCGATCTACTCGCGCGTGGTTTATGGGCATGCAGCGATGTCGGCAATCGAGATGCCAGCCACGCGGAGTGTGCCAAATCACCAGCACCGGGCGCAGTGGGAGCGGCTTTACGAGCAGCTTGAGGGACGTTGGGGCGATTTCTATCATGATGAGCAATTGATGGCTGATCTGCGGGAACTGACGGCGCTAAGCCCGTTTCTCACCGATGAGTTGATCCGTCAGCCTGATTGGCTTGAGGATTTGCGTGGGCTTCGCGCCGGGGCTGTGACCTTGGAATCTTGGGACAGCGCGCCGAGCCTGAGAAAGGCTTACCGGCACCAGCTCTTCCGGTTGCAGTGTGAAAGTTTGTTGTTGGCCCGGCCTGTGTTTGAGACGCTGGCGGCAAATAGCGATTTGGCGGATTCGATCATCGGCCATTGCTATCAGGTAGCGATTCAGGATGTGGGGAAGGGAGACCAGGATCTCTCAACCCCGATGATGGTGGTGGCGCTCGGCCGGCTGGGCTTGCGCGAATTCGATCTGGCCAGTGACGCCGACCTTGTTTTCATCCTGCCGAATGAAGCGGCAGAGGCAATGGAGTTCTGGACACGCGTCGCGGCGCGGATGATTGAAATCCTTACCGCCTATACCGGTGATGGTGTGATCTTTACGGTGGATGCGCGGTTGCGGCCCTATGGCCGTGAGGGCGACCTGGTGCAACTGGAATCGACGTATATGGAGTATTTTGCCCAGCATGCCGAGGCCTGGGAGGGCATAGCCTATATGAAGGCACGTGCGGTGGCGGGAAACGCCGACCGTGCGACGCGGTTTCTTACAGAGCTGCAAAAAGTAGACTGGCGGCGTTACGGCCAATCCCATCGTTCAAAAAAGCAACTGAGCGACATGCGCACGCGTCTGGAGAAAGAGCAGGGCAAATCGAGTCCGCTCAAAGCAGGCCGAGGCGGTTTTTACGACATCGACTTCCTGCTTTTGTATTTGCGACTGAAAAGCGCAGGTATTTTTTTCAAAGTGCTGAATACATTGGAGCGAATTGAAGTCGTGGAACAAATGGGCCATCTCGAACAGGAGGACGCATCGTTTCTGGGCGAGGCGGCGACCATCTTCCGCGCGGTCGATCACGGGATGCGGCTCTATTCCGGGCAGAGCGGTAATTCACTGCCTGATGCTCCCGCGGCGCGGGAAGCCTTGAGTGCGCTGCTGGATCGCTGGTTGCCGAACCGGAGATCGCACCAGAATCTGGAACAGGATTTGAGTGAGTTGCAAGAGAGGACGCGCGAGACGTATGAGCGCCTATTTAGCTAGGATTCTCATTTTATTGATGATTGCGGCTAGAGTCGATGCCGCGACAATTGAACGTGCGCTCAATCGCATGTACAACTTCGATTTCGGCAGTGCAGATCGCGAAATGGATGCTTATATCGCCGAACTGCCAAATGACGCTTTGGGCTTTTCGTTTCGGGCGGCGTCGTTGCTGTTTCGGGAACTTGATCGATTGTCTATCCTTGAGAGCGAATTTTTCGCCAGCAATAAGCGCTTGACGGACAAAAAAGAATTGAAGCCGGATGAGAAGTTGAAGCAGCGTTTTATGTCTGCGGTGGAACAGTCAAAAATGCTGGCTCGCACGCAACTGTCTTCCAATGCCAATGACAAAAACGCCTTGTTTGCGCTGTGTCTAGATGCAGGGCTGATTACCGACTACATGGGCTTGATTGAGAAGCGCCAATTGGGGAGCTTGAGCTATGCCAGGGAATCGCACTCTTATGCAGTCAAGCTGCTGAAACTGGATCCTGGTTTCGTTGACGCGCATCTGACAACTGGCTTAACCGAATACCTGCTCGGGAGCGTCCCGTTCTTTGTGAAGTGGTTTGTGCGCTTCGAAGATGCCGAGGGTAACAAAGCGTTAGCTGTAGAACGTCTGAAAAGTGTGGTCGAGCGGGGTAGATACCTGGGGCCCTTTGCGAAAATAATACTGGCTACCATCGACCTGCGCGAGAAAAGACCGTTGCAAGCTGAAATGCGGCTTGCCGAATTGAGCAGGGATTTTCCTGAGAATCCTCTCTTCAAGAAAGAACTAGAGAAATTAAAACTAAAAATCAAATGATCAGAATTACCCTTTTCCTTGTTGTTAGTGCTTTGCTGAATGCGACCGAAGTGAGCGTCGAGCGGGCTTTTAACCGTTTGTACAGCTTTCAGTTTGAAGAGAGCTTGAATACGGCACGGGCGTATTCGGCCAAGAATGCGAGCGACCCTATGGGCTATGCATCGCTGGCCGCTACATATCTGTTTAGTGAAATGAACCGGCTTCAGGTCTTCAACAAAGACATGTTCAAGGAAGAGAAGGTGCAAGGCGAGCAGGCTAAGCAGATTGGAGTTGAGGCCAAGCATAGCTTTGAAGAGGCGCTCAATCGTGCGAAGTCGACTGGTGCCGAGGCGCTTAAGAAGAACGACAAGGATACGAACGCACTGCTGGCTTTGCTGATTGCGACAGGGGCCGAGCGGGATTTTTCCGCCTTGGTTGAGAAGCGATACAAGGACAGCTATTATGCGGCCAAGACGAGCCAAGAGTATGCACTGCGGTTGCAGGCGATTGATCCGAGCCTGCAGGATGCCTGGTTTACGCGGGGGTTTAGCGAGTATCTGATTGGGAGTGTTCCCTTTGTGATCCGTTGGCTGATGAAGATTGAACAGGCTACGGGCGACAAGAAAAAGGGCCTTGAGTTGATGGAGAAGTGTGCACGAGACGGGAAGTACCTGAAGCCCTTTGCGCAGATGATGCTGGCGAGTATTTATCAGAAGGATAAACGGCTGAAGGAAAGCCGGCAGTTGCTCGAGGCTTTTGCCGCAGAACATCCGGATAATCAGGTAGTTCGCGCTGAATTGGCAAAGATGCCCAAGAGCTAAGGAATACGATTAGGTTGTGAGATCGATGGCTGTGTGGATTGCCGGGTTATTTTTGGTGCTTGTTTGCGGGCAGGCGCAGGTGATCGAATTTGAATCGAACGGGTTGAAGTACCAGACGCTCACCAAGAGCGGGGTAACGGTGATGTTTGCGAGCCTGCCATCGAATCTCAAAGACTTTGCGGTCTTGCAGGTGGCGGTCTCCAACGGGTCGAAATACATCACGACGGTAGACCCGGAAGAATTTATCTTTCGCCGCCAGGACGGGACGAGCGAGAAGGCGCTGCCCGCGCGACAAGTAGTGAAGCGGATGCTCGATAAGGCGAACCGGGACGACGTGATCAAGCTGGTTGGCACTTATGAGGTGGGGCTTTATGGTTTGCAGCGGATGCAATCGAACAACGGGTATGAGCAGCGGCGGCAGAGTGCGATTGGAGAATTTGGCGGAGCGCGTCTGAAGGCGGCTGCTGCGACAAGTGCGATTGCCTTTGTTAAGACGAAGTTAATAGCTGGGGAATCCACTGATGGCGCGGTCTTCTATAGTGTCGAAAAGAAGGGCCTTGGCGCGGGCAAACTAACCGTGAAGCTAGCGGGCGAATTGTTTGAGTTTGATTCCATAGCGTCGACTCCCAACTAGAGATGCGGCTATCCTGAAGTTTGGTCGACCTTCATACACATACCTTTGAGAGCGACGGGACGGATGCGCCTGCGGAATTGATTGATAAGGCCGCTGCGGCTGGACTGAAGACGATCGCCATTACCGATCACGATACCTTTAGCGCCCATGAGCAAGCGGTGCCGAGAGCACAGGAACTAGGGATTCGCCTTGTGCGGGGAGTTGAGATCAGTACGAAGGCTCGCAATCGCAATGTTCATCTGCTCGCTTATTGGTTTAACGGCACGGCTCCCGCTGCATTTATGAGTTGGTTGGTGGAGATGCAGGAATATCGACGCGAGCGGAACCGGCGGCTGGCGGAGCGATTGCAAAGGCTTGGGGTCGCGATTGAACTGGCTGAGGCCGAGGCGCTGGGCCGGACGATTACAGGGCGCGTGCACTTTGCCAAGGCGCTAATCGCGAAAGGGTACGTGAAGAGCATTCCAGAGGCCTTTGATCGCTATATCGGAGAGGATGCTCCCGGTTTTGTGATGATGGAAGACCCCAAGACCCCGGATGCTGTACGCAAGGTACGGGAGTATGGTGGAGTGCCTGTGCTGGCGCATCCGATTCGATTGGGCATGAAGGATGTGGATGTCGAGGAAGCGTTTATTCGTGAACAGGTGGAAGCGGGTTTGTTGGGGCTTGAGGTGATGCATTCAGATCACGATGAGGTGGCGCGGGCTCGTTACGAAGTGCTGGTGCAGCGCTATGGATTGGCCCGGTCTGGTGGGTCAGATTATCACGGCGCTATCAAGCCGAAGCTTTTCTTGGGCCGTGGTTTTGAGGGCAATGTGAATGTGCCTCAGGAGTGGGTGGATACACTAGCTTCTTTATGACCAAAGAAGAAGCTTTTGCCATTGTTTGTGAGTTTGTACAGAGTGATGGATTGCGGCGGCACATGCTGGGCGTGGGCACTTGCATGGAGGCTTATGCGCGGCACTATGGTGGGGATCCAGAGTTGTGGGCCGTCACAGGTATTCTGCATGACTTCGATTGGGAGATCCATCCCAATCTGCCAGACCATCCCACACTGGGTGAGGCGATTCTTATTGAGCGTGGAGTAAGTGCCGAGATTCGGCGAGCGATTCTTTCGCACGCTGATTTTACTGGTGTGACGCGAGATTCGATGATGGAGAAGGCGCTCTTTGCCTGCGATGAACTGGCCGGTTTTCTAACAGCAGCTGCCTATGTGAAGCCGACTAAAAGCATCTTTGAAGTAGAGCCGAAGGGCGTTCTCAAGAAGATGAAAGATAAAGGGTTCGCGCGCGCCGTCAATCGTGACGACATCACCAAAGGGGCGGCCGAGATGGGCGTCGACCTCGAGGCTCATATCCAGCTCTGTATAGACGCGATGAAGGCAAATGCCGAAGCGCTTGGGATCAAAGGCAGCTACGGCAGCTAAGACACTTTACGGAGCTTGGTGATGCGGCCGACTTCTACCCATTCGGCGACGAAGATGTTGCCATCAGGATCAAAGCTGGCGGCATGCGGGGCGATGAACTTACCGGGAGTGAAGGCATCGCGGTCAAGCGTGCGCAGGCCTTCGTAGGTTTTGCCGTCTGGCTGGCGACCGTCACCAAGTTGAACGATGGGCTTGTTGTTCTGGTCGAAGAGGGTGACAACGGCTTTGAGGTCAGGCATCAGCATTGTGCCTTTGTGAAAGTCGAAGGTG
>CAZZGS010000258.1:5345-6510 GCA_964653845.1 uncultured Bryobacter sp. | reverse complement strand
TTCGCGCTTGGCAATTTCCAGCGCCTTCTCAGGCTGGTCCGCGTAATCCGCATAATAAAAAATCAACTCATGGTTGCTGTTGTCCTTTGACTCTGTTTCTCTGAGTGAGTTCAATTCAAAACTTTGGAACGACTTTTTCGACTCCTCCAAGTGCCCAGCCTTGTGTTGCGCTACTGCAAGGGCAAAGCCATTCTCGGCATGAGGCGCCGCGCCAAAGCGTTCCTGCTCCAAAACCACAGCCTCTTCGAATTTGCCGGAATCGATCATGATTCTCGACAATGCTCCAAGAGCGTAATGATATCCGGGAAAAAGCTGCAATGCTTCCCGAACCACTCTCTCGGCCTCCGTTCGATTCCCTCTTTTGCGTTCCAGTTGAGCCACTTGCGTCAACATCCAGGCTCGATCTTCGCGCTCATCGTATCCCGCCATTTCACAAGCCTTCGACATGAGATCGATCGCCCCGTCCAAATCCCCGAAAAGCTCTCTGAGGTAAGACGCACGGCTTAGACTCACCACCGTCGCCGGTCGAAGATTTAACATCGTCTGCACCGCTTTTTCAGCGGCGTCGTAGTTACCCAACTCCACATTTGCATCCGCCAAAATACCGTATATGGATACGTCGTCTGGGTTTTTTGCGTTCAATTTCTTCGCGATTTCCAGTGCAAGGCTGAAGTCGTGCTTCCCCATCGCGAGCCACGCCGTCGTTTTGCGGGCTTCCAGATTATCGGGTTCAATTTCAAATGATTTTTTTAGCGCTTCTTCGCCCTTATCGTAATAACTGGTGTCGGATATCTCGCGGGCCCGTCTGGTGTAGGCCACAGCTAGACGGTTGTATCCAGAAGCGCGTTTTGGCTCCTTCGCAATTTCCGTCTCTGCAAGCGCGATCTGCTTCTGCGCCGGGGTTACAAAAGACTGTCCATACAATGCAACCGCACTCAATACAATTATCCAAATATTCATGTAATCCTTCCTAAATAAGAGAATGGGCTCAGCACAATAAGTGCCGAGCCCCTGCGTTAACTACTGCACAGGACAGGTTCCGCCGCCGCAGCCTGTCTCGCCTGGATCGATGTGACGTCTATCTCGGCCGCTATTAGCGAACGCGACATACGGAAACGTTTCCTGGTAAGGTTTGTCATTCGTATTTACGCCATCGCCAAGCCGG
>CAZZGS010000258.1:0-5245 GCA_964653845.1 uncultured Bryobacter sp. | reverse complement strand
CGGAAACGTTTCCTGGTAAGGTTTGTCATTCGTATTTACGCCATCGCCAAGCCGGGCCACGTTGAAATCGGGAATCAAAACTCCGGCAACGACGCGAAGCGAAATGTCGGTTACGTCATCGGAGACGCGTCGGCCATTGGGATACCCGGCGTTGTCGCCGCCAAGTACACCCAACCTGCGACGGTTGCCGGCCGTAGTTGGAGGAACGCCAGTGTTTAGCCTGAGCAAATCCGCCACCGGTCCCGCCGGAGTGCCGGCAGCCGCGATCGGGGGGGCATATTGCACAAGGAGCAATAAGTCCGTCCGTTGTGGGGGAGGAATTGGGAATAAGAATAAGGCGTTCAATACTCTGGCGATCAATGGATCGAGCGCAAAGCTCGCGAACTGTGCGTCTGCCGATGGCTGACTCATACTCCACGTATCTTTGAAGCCTGTTCCAATCAGCAGTTCATTGAACAATGCGTTCCCCATTCGCTGAACTTGCGAAAACGATCCCGAAGCGGCAGAAGTCAGTGGTGCCCTTCGAACCAGCACGCGCTGGCGAGAAGTCGTTCCGAACACGCCAATCGTGGCTGCCGCGTTGGTGGCCTCTACCTTTGTACCCGTACGCGTTAACATGGCGATCGGCACTTCAATCGCGATCGTATTCACATTAAAGCCAGAAATAGCGTCGGCTGCGGTATTGATTCCGTCAGCCGAATCCTGGGCGGGGCTAAGTACACCGCCACCGGCGCCCGCTCGAAAGTTAAATGTATCGAAGGCCGCTCCTACGTCTATATAAAAAGGATCGTCGACGGTACCGGCGAAGGTACGAATTCCATTTGTAGAATTGTAAATACCTTGCGCGGCGAGCGCGGGATAGTTAGGCATCGTTCGCGGACCGACATTGCTCGGTACGGCGAAAAAGCTTCCGCCGTTGCTGTTAACGATGTCAGTTCTTGTATTACCCTTGACCATCGTCACCGTGTAAGTCTGCCGCAAGCTCAAACCCGCCGAGCC
Organism: uncultured Bryobacter sp.; assembly: GCA_964653845.1. Classification (GTDB taxonomy): domain Bacteria; phylum Acidobacteriota; class Terriglobia; order Bryobacterales; family Bryobacteraceae; genus Bryobacter. The sequence continues at coordinate 4,246 of CAZZGS010000258.1, read as the reverse complement.
AGGTCCATCGAGCGCCGTGATTGCCGGGGGAATAATCGGATTGGGAAGGGCTGGAAGCGGCGCATTGGCTGGAGCGTTCACGCCTGAATCTTTGCCTGCAAAACCGGTAAAGAGTCGCGGTGCGCGTATTTCCGTCTGAAAGCGAACTTCAAACACGATATCTTCCACCGCGTCATTATTGTTGTCCACTCGAATCGCATACAGAATATCCGGATCGAAAGGAAAGTAATTCGGCCCATTGGAGGGCTCAAGAAGTGGGTCGACGTTCATAAGCATCGTCACCTTGTTTGAATCGTCGTAACTGACAAATGCAAAAACGTCGGTAATATCTGCTTTGTGGTCGAGAGCGGTGATGGGTGCTTCACGGTGACTAGCTCCAAAACTCGCGGGAGTCATCATCATCGCGGCCATAGTGGCGGCGATGATTGGTCTGTATTTGTACATATTTACTTCTTCGCTTTCTTGAATGAGTTTTTAAGCAGGATGCCAAGCCCAAGACCTGAGCCCATGAGCAGAATAGCCGAAGGTTCCGGTATAACGCCCGCAGGTGGAACTGCACTGGCGGTAAATTGATCGGTAACGGTAGCTCCGGTGGCAGATCCACCTCGTCCGCCGTCGATTGTCAGGTCGTGAAGAACAGCAATCAAGTTGACAGGACTAAATGTGACGTCATCCGAACCCGCATTCAGCACCAACAGAGTTCCGTCCGTTCCCGCACAAGTCCCGATAGAGTTGGGCGGATCGGGGACGAACTTTGCCCCCAGGCAATAGTTTTGAATTTCCGTCACCGCCCCGTTGCCTCTCGACGATGCACCCGAAAGGCTAACCGAATCGCTGGTAAATCCAAACCCGCTGATCTGATACATCAGCAAGAGTTGGAAAATTTGAGTCCGCTCTGCGGTTACGGAGGTCGTGAAAGTCAATCCAGGGTTCAAGCTGGAATTGATGGGGGATACCGAAATGAGGTTCGGTGAAATTGCCGTCGCTCCAGTGATCGGTGCGAGTACGGTGAATGCGCTCACCGTATTGCTACCTAACATGCATCCATCTGCGCCTAGTCCCACATATGTTGAAAGTGAGCCCAGAAGGCACAAAGGGGCGGCGGTCGCCAGCGTAGATAACGCTGCCAATCCAGCCACACAAATCAGTTTTTTCATTGTCTCTCCTTGATACAAAAGATGAGCACTCAGCAATAAGTAAAGAACCGGTGCTACTGAGTTTCTTGAGTGGCTCTACGTTCATTTGTTTCCCGATTTGAAGTAATTTTAATACCTTCCATGTGCCCAAAATATAGGTCTGACGAACCGTCGCCGACTGATCTCATGTGGTCAACAAATGAAGCTTAGTACGGTCCGTTTGCAACCATTTCAAATGCGAGACCTTCCTTTCTCCTCGCCGTCAAGAAATGGACTGCCGCCTCATCAATCCAAATGAGTTCGATGATTAGAAGGTGGAAACGTTGTTCGACGAAATCGCCTGGCACTTGGACGAGCTCGGTGTCTATCGTCTTGGTGGAATGTGGGTAACGCAGAATCTCATTGTCACGGCCTTCCATCGACGCGCTAAACAGGAATAAACTGTACAGGATTACTGAAGCTTCACACTTCGAGCCGATCATCAGGCCATCGGCTAACACCTCATACACAGCACTGAGTTGATCGAATGCGTCAAAAAGTGTGAGCGGGATAAATCTCATGGGGTCGCCGACAATCTGGAGCGTTGGTCGTCTAAAGGTTTGCGATTTAAGTAGATCCTTGATATTTTATGGAATGGCTCGTCGATGAGATTTTCCGCAATCAATTGTTCTTGGCTTGATCCGAAAGCTACGTGAATTCGACATCCTTCGAGTCCAACATTCGCCGCCCTCTCTGCATTGAAGAAATCCTGCTTCTGGGTCGAATCTCAAGAGCTGAAGATTGGGCAGGCGGGATTTTTTACCTACTACTCGCCTAATCCCTCACCCCGGCCAGCTCGGCCAAACATAAGCCGCCAGCTTCGTCCGTTCAACATAACCGAGCGCCTCATACAACCTCACTGCCCCCCGATTCTCCGCCGTCACCGTCAGAGTCGAATACTCACATCCCAACTCACAAAACTTCGATAGCGCACCCAACATCATCAACCTCCCCACGCCCTGCTTCCTCACCCCCGGGTCCACACAAAGCTGCGACACATGCCCCACCTTCTCAGCCGCAGCATCAGACACACTAGCCAGCAACGCCCCTACCAACCGCCCATCGTTCTTATCGCTAACCAGGTACGAAGCCTCCGCACTAAACCCGCCACAAGCCGGATAACGAATCATATTCGACAGATAAACTCGAGCCCGGGCAGGCACGCGGTACTGATCGTTGATATCCGCATCCATATGTCCCCGGTAAGCCCGAACCATCAACTGCGCCACGTCTTCTTCAAGACGCCAGTTCCAGGGTTCAATCCGCAAGCCTAGCGGAGCAACAACAGAATCGGGCCACCTCGCCCCACTCAACTCAAGCTCCATAAACCGCCGCTCATACCGCTCCGCCCGCGGATGCGAATAAGGAAAGCGCAACATCATCGGCTGCGTCTCAAGCCGCTTCGCCTGCGGAAAACGCCTGATCGCCTCCACCGTCGAGGCCATCAACAGCCGCTCATTCTCAACCGTCGCCCGCGCATCACAAACATAGGCATCCCCAATCAGAGCCTTGTTTTCTTCCACCACAAAATACGAATAGCCCACCACCCGCCGGCCCTCAAGCAACGCCACTCCACCCAAACTATGCGTCGACACAAGCTGCCTCACCAGCCGCGCCGTACCTGCAAAATCCCACCGGTACCAATCGAGGTAGCGCTGCGTCTCTTCCACCAGCAACTCCTCGATCTGGTCCAGATCAATCTCTTCAAGCGCTACTGGCTCTGGAAAAATCACGCACTTAAGAACTGCTTGATGCCCGCAATCGCCTGCCTTGTCCGGTGATTGTTTTCGATGAAGGCAAAGCGAACATGGCCTTCACCCAACTCACCAAACCCGATCCCGGGCGACACAGCAACCTTCGCCTTCTCCAGCATCTGCTTGGTAAACTCAAGTGACCCCATCGCCTTGAAACGCTCTGGAATCGGGGCCCACAAGAACATGCTGCCCTTCGGCTTCTCCACCGGCCAGCCCGCCTTGTTCAACCCACCCACCAACAGATCACGACGCTTCTGATAGATGTTGCGGATCTTGACAGTCTCTTCTTCGCACTCCCGCAGCGCGATAATCGAAGCAATCTGCACTGGTTGAAAGTTCCCATAGTCGAGATAACTCTTGATCCGGCCCAGTGCCGAAACCATCTTCTTGTTCCCCAGCACAAAGCCCACGCGCCAGCCCGCCATGTTGTAACTCTTCGTCATCGAAAAAATTTCAACGGCATGCTCTGTAGCACCGGGAATCTGCAGGATGCTAGGCGGCTCATACCCGTCAAACCCAAAATCGGCATAGGCAAAATCATGGATCACCATCGTGCCATGCTTGGCAGCCAGATTCAGCACGCTACGGAAGAAATCCAACTCCACCGTATGCGTCGTCGGGTTGTGCGGAAAGCTCACCAGGATCGCCTTCGGCTTCTTCACCTCGGTCTTGTAAACATGCTCAAGACGATTCAAAAACTCATCCGGGCTATTCAGAGGAAGAATGCAAGGAGTCCCCTCGGCCATAGTCACGCCATACTGATGGATCGGGTAGCAAGGGTTCGGCAACGCCACAATATCACCCGGACCAATCACGGCAAACATCAGATGCGCCAGGCCTTCTTTGGCCCCAATCGTCGCAATCGCTTCCGTGTTCGGATCAAGGTCAACGCCCCACTTCCGCTTGTAGCGTTCAGTAATGGCAAGCCGCAATTGAGGGATCCCCTTCGACACGCTATAGCGATGATTTTTCGGGTTCCGCGCCGCTTCAATCAGCTTGTTTACAATGATGCGCGGCGTCGGCCCATCCGGGTTTCCCATTCCAAAGTCCACCACATCCTGCTGGTCTGCCCGCATTCTAGCCTTCATCTCATTGACGACGGCGAACACATAGGGGGGCAGCTTGGCGATGCGATAAAACTCTTCATTCGATAACGACATTCCTTCTATTGTAGAAAACGTCTCGCCTCAGGTTGCTACGATGACAATAATTCGATGCAAATTCGTAACCTGGTTGCCATCTCTCTGATCCTCGCCATCTGCCTGCCCAGCCCCGCGCAGCAGTCCAAACTGACAATCGAAACGATCATGCAGGGCC
>CAZZGS010000257.1:0-6510 GCA_964653845.1 uncultured Bryobacter sp. | reverse complement strand
TGTGCTTGCGAGCGCCTTCAATTGTGTAGCGCTTCTCATAGAGCAAGTGCTTGATTTCAAGGATCGACTCGACATCTTTGCGCCGGTACATACGATGGTTTGAGCCCATCTTCTTGGGTGCCACTGCAGGAAATTCGGTCTCCCAATAGCGCAGCACGTGTTGCTTGAGCCCGGTGAGCTTGGAAACCTCGCCGATGCGAAAATAGAGCTTCGAAGGCAGTTCTTCAGCCGAACTGATGCCGGGGGTCAGATCGGCAGGATCAAAGCGGAGAAGATCGTCTTGTGAGTCGCTCAAACCAAAATGCTAGTTGGATTTCCATTGCGGAGTCAAGCATTTAGCTCGGATTCCTCAACCGCTGCTATAATAAATCTGTAGACGAAAGGAGGGGGCGTAACGGATTCGACGGGATGATTGGTTTCATTAGAGGCGTGTCGAGCTCCAGGCTCTCGTTAAACGACTGGAAAAACACAATTGCTAACACGCAATTTGCATACGCTGCTTAATTAATTAAGTAGCCGCTCGGGTGGATTTGTTCGTGGGTTCACCATTGGGCGTCATCGCACGGAATGGGTCAAAGGCTTCTGCTCGTAGCCGGCGACTGACATCAATCGGGCTAGGTTTGGGCTTGTTTTGCTACTTCTCAAGAGTCTGAGCCGAATAAACAATGAAGTAGATACACACGTAGGCTTTAGTGAGGCTGCCATTTCGGACGTGGGTTCAACTCCCACCGCCTCCACCACTTTTATCTATTGGCACAGTCAAGCTCCTGATTTGATCCTCCAGGAAGCGAAGGCTTTCTTCCACCATGGCCCGGTAACGGGGATTGCAGGCCGTTTGCAGGTCGTGCAGAACTCTGGTTCGCTGCAGGTTCAAGTCTTCAAGTTTTTGTTCGAGCGCTGACTTCTCCTGACGCGATGCTTCCGCCTTACGCTCATCTCGCAAGTCCTGAGGGTCGTCTGCGTCTTTTGAAGCCCACCCGCGCGCCATCGCCCTAATACCTTGGGACGCTAGTGTCGATTTCCATCGACCATCGATCGATGCCACCGGTCAAACTCACCGCAGTCTCAATCCCCTGACGACGCAGCCAGACCACCGTATTGAGACTCCGCACGCCGTGGTGACAATAGACCACCAGTTGCTTGCCGTCGGCCAAAGCTTCGATGCGGCTCAGGTTCGACGGGATCGTATTCATCGGAATCAGCTCGCACGGTTCGATGCGGGCTGTGGCGTGTTCATAGTCTTCGCGGCAGTCGAGGAGAACGATTTCGGCCTTGTCGGCAATGAGTTTCGCGAGTTGGGTCGCGGTGATTTCGATGGGTAGCTCTGAGTTAGACATCCATACACAGGATAATAGAGTTATGAATCGGTTTGTGGCTGGCTTGGTTTTGTCGGTGCTCTCGCTCGGGGCGCAACAGGTAGAGAGCTTTGAGGCAGTGTGGCAAACGATTGCCGATAAACACTGGAACCCAAAGCAACTAGAGAGCCTGCCTGGGGGTGGAAGTTGGGCAGACCTCAAGGACAGCTATCGCAAGCGCGTCGAAGCAGCACAAGGCCAAAGCGAAGTAAGAACGATTCTTCGCGAGATGATCGGCAAGATCGGCAAGAGCCACTACGCGATCGCCGGCCTTGAGCTTAAAGGCGTAAAAGCAATGCGACAGGGCGGCGGAACCTCGCCCGGATTCCGGGTGGGATTGGTTGAGGGCAAGGTATTGGTGACTGGCTTAAACCCAAAGATGGAGATGGTGAAGCTTGGCTGGGAACTTGTCGGTGTCGAAGGGATGCCCGTGAATCCTGCTATAGCTGAGATCCAGAAGCAGGCCGGGCAGACCCTGCAGGCGGCCTTACGGACGCACCAGATGTTGCAGAGCTATATCGGAGGCAGCAGCGGCGAGACGGTGGATTATGAGTTCCTGGTTGGGGGTGTCAAAAAGATGGTGAGCCTGAAGATGCCGGCTGGCGATGGTTCGTCCGGCTTCGGCTTTGTTCAGGGGATGAGCGTCGGCCGCGAGTTTGCTTTGCTTGGGCCAGCCGGGGATATTGGCTATTTTCGATTGGACATGTTTCTCGATGTGGTTCGGGTACTGCCGCAGTTTCAGCAGGCGATCGAAGCCTGCAAGAAGTGCCGCGGTTTTGTGATCGATCTGCGAGGCAATCCTGGTGGGGTGGCGGTGATGGCCAATGCGATGGCGGGATGGTTTATCAAAGAGAACGGAGTCAAGCTGGGCACGATGTACCAGCGCGGTGTGGATTTGAAGTTTGCCGTGATTCCGCGCCTCGGGGGATTTGAGGGTCCGCTGGCGATTTTGGTGGATGGGGCATCGGCCTCTACCAGCGAGATTTTGGCTGGTGGCATGCAGGACCTCAAGCGAGCCCGCATCTTTGGCTCGCGCACCGCCGGGGCGGCACTGCCAAGCGTGATCGAGAGCTTGCCGAATGGCGACCTTTTTCAGTTCGCAGTTGCTAATTATGTTTCGGAATCAGGCCAGGAGTTGGAGGGGATTGGAGTGAAGCCAGATTCGGTGGTAACACATACGGCGGCAGCATTGCGTGCGGGTAAAGACCTGGTAGTGGGCGCTGCGTTAGATTGGATTTATGCGAATCCTTCTCTTCCTGGCCGTCCTTAGTATTGGCTACGCCCAGAAAGCACCCACGCCGACAGCGGAACAAATTCTCGATCGATATGTTGAGGTGACCGGCGGCAAGGCAGCCTACGACAAGGTGAAATCAGTCACGATGCTGGGCACGATGGAGATCAAGGGGCAGAATATACGCGGGGAATTGAAGATGTTCCGCCAGGACGGCGGCAAGTATTACACCGTTGTCGATCTGCCAGGGATTGGCAAGCAGGAAGACGGCAGCAACGGAACAGTGGTGTGGGACAAGACGGTGTTGGGGCCGAGGATCAAGACGGGTGTCGAGAAGTTTCTAGCTAGCTGTGCGGCCGGTGCGATGAGTGAGTATGGTCGCGGTGCGCTTGAGAAGGACAGTTGTTACGCCAAGACCGAAGTGCTGGGTGAGGAGACGCTCAACGGCAAGCCGGTCTACAAGCTGCGTATGACTCCGAAGGAAGGCAAGCCTGAGGAACAGTATTACGACAAAGCCACTGGATTGCTGGCGCGAACCAAGATGATTATTCCGTCGCCAATGGGCGAGGTGCCGATTGTCGCTGTCGTCGAGGAGTACAAGACGGTCGATGGAATCACGACGCCCTCGAAGCTGACCAATGAGATGGGCGCCGTCGCCATGACTATGACCTTCACTTCGATCCGGTTTAACGAAAATGTCCCGGCAGCCATGTTTGCCTTGCCGCCCGAGATTCAGGCGCTGGTGGATGCGGCGAAGAAGTAGCTAGTCTTTTTTCCACGAATCTTCAAAAGCACGCCAAAAGTTATCGTCGTTCTTTTGCCACTCGTCGGGCTCAGCGCCGCTGAGGTGAATTTCGGACTCACGCATGGTGCCGTGGCCGAAGGGGCAAATCCATTCGAGCTTGGGTGGGGCGAAGAGTGTGGCGTGAGACCAGTTGCCCCGCTCAAGCGGCATGCGAAGCATTCGTAGACAGGTGCGGCAACGGTATTTCTGATCCATCCAGAAGCCGTATCCCACTAGAAAAACGAGCATGTCTGCGCCCATCAATGAAAAAGTGTAGGCAAGGTCTTTGCCCATACGATCTTTCGGGAAGTATCCGTTGATCCAAAAGATCAGCACGATGTGTATCGCAACGAGGCAGACGATTTTTGCCGCCAGTAGTATCCACCACTTCATGTGAAATTTGACGCTTCAGTTCTTGAAGAAGTTCCGCATGAGGAAGATAACATTTGCGGGGCGCTCAGCTAATCGGCGCATGAAATAGGGATACCATGCTTCCCCATATGGAACGTAAACGCGGACTCGGAAACCCTGGGCCAGAAGCTTGCGCTGCAGGTCGCGGCGAACGCCGTAGAGCATCTGGAATTCGAACTTGTCTTTGGCGAAGCTGGTGGCACCGGCAACCATGCGATCGTCGTGCGTGGCGATAGCCGGGTAGTGGCCGTGTTCGAGCAAGAGGCGGGTGAGCTTGAGATAGTTAGTGTCGACTTCGGATTTTTCGGCAAAGGCGACAGCGTCGGGTTCGGCATAGGCACCTTTGCAAATGCGGACTGGCAGGGCGAGAGCATTTAGCGACTTGATGTCGGCTTCTGTGCGAAAGAGATAAGCCTGGAGCACAGCCCGGACGCAGCCAAATTCCTGGTGGAGTCGCTGAACGATAGATAAGGTGCGGTCGACATAGTCGCTCGATTCCATGTCGAACTCGACGCGAGATTGGGTTTCCTTAGCCAGGACAACGAGCTGGCGGGCATTGTCGAAGCAGAGGTCCTGGTTGATATCGAGGCCAAGTTGCGTAAGTTTGACCGAGATCGTCGAATCGATCTTGCGCTGGTGGATGAGGCGGATCGCCTTAAGGCAATGATCGCGACTAAGGTTGGCTTCTTCGATCGCGGTGACACTTTCACCGAGGTAATCGAGCGTGGTTGAGATCCCTTCCCGGTTGAGTTTCTGGCAGACGGCAAGAGCTTCGTCGAGAGTGTTACCGGCAATGAATCTTCGCGTGAGGGGCTTGGCGAAAGCAGACTGCTCCATCCAGCGACGGAGCGACTTCTGTTGACTTAGGAATATAAAGAATGAACGCAGCATGAACGGGGTACCGCAATCCCCATTGTGTCAGGTGATTAGCGGAGCAGGTTGAGGGCAAAGAAGCCGAGTAGCGATCCAGCGGCGGCACCAACGAGTACATCGCTCAGGAAGTGCATGCCGAGGATGATTCGGCTGGCAGCAATAGAAAGCCCGATGAAGGTGAATTCAGCGGAATGTTCCGGGTAGAGAACCATGAGCGGGGTGATGATCGAGAAGGCTGTAATGGTGTGACCGGAGGGGAAACTGAATTTGTCTGGAGGCAGAAGCGTCGACCAGCAATGGGCTTGGATGTGGCAGGGGCGACGACGGCCTGTGACTCGCTTGGCCAACAGGAAGAAGCCGATGCCGATACCGGCGGCGAGAAACGACGAACTAACAGCGATGTAGCGCTCTGGGCCTCCAAATAGAAGGATCACGATCGCGAGAGCGTACCACAGCCAACCGTCACCGCCACGAGTAGCGCAAATCATCCAGAGGCGCACCCATTGCGGGGCGCTCCACTGGTGAACACGATTCATGATTCGATGATCGCGAGTTTCGATGTAGTTGCGGACGAGAGGAAAGACGCTCATGCGGCCAACTCCGTCGCTTCGATGGCTTGGTATGGGATGGCAGGTTGCAGCGCCTTAAGCCAGCGATTGCGCCAGTAGGCTTCAAAAGAAACCTCACAAGCGTAATTGATGAGACTGGCCACCGGGATCAGCGCAATCAGGGGGGCAAGGCCGATCGTCCAGGGCTTATCGCGAAAGAGATGGCCGGCGATGGTCAGGAGTTCGGCGCTCAGGCGGAGGTGGTTGCCACTGCGACCCGCAACTTTAGCGCGGCGAGCATGCAAGCCTTCGAAAAATTCGTACTTGTTGCGGGCTCCCGGGACGTCAGTCCAGACCCGGCCAAGGCTGAGAACACCGTGGGAATCACTTCCACCGATGCCAATAAGATTGAGGGAATCACATGCTTGAGAAGAAGCGCGGTTGGAAGTGACGGGCATAGCTCCGTTCAGGATCTCCATAGCAGGGAAGTTCTCTGCAAAAAATTGGAAATCTTCTTCCACTCGTCGCCCGGTGAGGCCTGAAAACATGTGGTTAATTGAGTATAGCAAGCGCTCCTGCTGGAGATAGGCAAGAAGGCGAGGCATGTCGTCGCGCCGGGTCTGCAGTGCAAGGTGCTGGCGTTCATTGATGTCGTAAACACCGACGTGGGCTTCGCAGCCGCTCGGCAAGCGCACGGTGATCTCTACGCTTAGAAAGAAGTCGGGGTGGTGGCGGAGGGTTTCAGCAGCATCAATGGAGTCATGATCGGTGACGGTGACCAAACTCATTCCGCTGCGTTTCAGGCGAGCGTACATTTCATCGGCCGGGGTATAGCATTCCCGGCAGATTTTCTTGAGCACAGGGATAGTACACATCCCAGAGTGCCAAGAATGGACATGCATGTCGCATTTCATGCCCTATTTATCCCCTGCTGAAATTACAGAGCCGTGACGATTACAAAAAACATTTGTGAAAGTTTTTGTTTTTCAATCGGATAGTTGTGATTTCGGGGTCTTGGCGCTTACGATGAGGGTTCAAGATGCCGAAACTGGACTTAATTTACTTCGACGCAGGTGGTGGACATCGAGCTGCCGCAACCGCATTGAAACAAGCATTCGCCGAGAAATACCCAGACTGGGAAGTGCGTCTGATGCACCTGCAGGAAGAGCTGAGTTCGATGGATCTCTTCCGGCAGCTTTTTGGCATCAAGATGGAAGATGTCTACAATCTTGTGCTGCGCAAGGGCTGGACACTCGGTTCGCCACAGTTGCTGGTAGCTATGCATCTGTTGATTCGCCTCTATCACCC
>CAZZGS010000256.1:0-6567 GCA_964653845.1 uncultured Bryobacter sp. | reverse complement strand
AGCCCAAGGCATGTGCGAACTCTTGTTACCGATGTAGCTGAGGCGAAGCCCGGTTGTGTTGTTAAGCTGACGATCGATCGAGAGCGACCACTGGGTCATTTGCGGGGGACGGAAGTCGATCTGGTTGGCTGTGCGGAATTCAAAGCTGCCAACTGCGCCCGCGCGGATGCCGCTGCCGGGGGTACGAGTCTCGGGCAGGGTGAAGATCGGCTTGCCGTCGCTGCCGACGTTGTTGAAGAAGCGCACGTCGCTCTGCACAGTGCCGGTGAGTGAGAAGAAGACACTGCCGAGGGTGATCATGTTGTAGAGACCGGCGCTGGCGCGGATGGTGGTCTTGTTGTCGAGACGGTAGGCTAGCCCCAGGCGAGGCAGGAACTGGGTGTAGTAGTTTTGCCGAAGGCCTTCCGGGAGGTTGGCCTCTGCTGCGGTGACGATGGGGGTGCAGGGGATGCCATTGATGGGGTTGCCAGGGCAGCCGTTGAAGGAAGTGATGGCACCAGGGGCGACCAGTGTGCGCGCCTTTGGGTCGCTCATGATCACCACGCGACCCGTACGCGGGACGGTGCGATCGAAGTTAGCAATGTTAAAGCCGGCGTCGTAATAGCCAGGGTGGAATTCCCAGCGCAGGCCCGCTTCGATAGTGAGCTTGGGAGAGATGCGCCAACTGTCTTGCGCGTAGAATTTGTAGTGCGTGGCGCGACCGTCGTTGTCGGAAGAGACAACTGCGATTTGGCTGGAGGCGGGTGTGCCGAGGAGGAAGTCGCCCCAGGAATTGCCAGTGAATGCACCGTTGAAAGAGAAGTCGCCGTAGTTGTTGCCGGTGGTGAAGCCGAGGGCACTTTCGGCCTGAAGCTTGCGGATGTCGCCACCAAACTTGAAGGTGTGTTTACCTTTGATCCAGGTGAGATTGTCGATGAGCTGGATGTTCTTTGAGATGCCGAATCCGGGCCGGCCCTTGTTGAAGCCCTGGTATTGGTCAATGCCGAAATTGGGCAGTCCGTTGAAGAAAATGTCTTTCTGGATGTCTTTCAGGTTGAGGCTGTTTGTAAAGGCACGGCCATCGAAGGGGAATTCTGTGCGGCTTTCGGAATAGCTATAGCCACCGCGCAATTCGTTCAGCAGGTTAGGCCTGATCGTCCAGGTATGGCTGGCAACCAACTGCTGCAGATCGGCTTTGTTCGTATCAGAGGGCAGCGAAAGATTGTTGGGGCCGATGGTGGGATTCTGCTTCCAGGTGTAGCGGCCGAAGAGGCTGTGTTTGGTGCCGATGGTCTGGTCGATGCGGAGGTCGTACTGGTTGGATTCGATATTTGCCTCGCGGTTCTCGATGAAGTTGTTGACGGAACGGCGCGAGCCATCGCCGATGTTGATCTTGGGATAGAAAGGAATGATTGCCTTGGCCACTGGGTTGATTCGGCTGGAAGGGATGACGTTTCCAGGGAAGGGTTGTCCGGTGACAGGGTCGCGCACGGTGACGCCCTCTGCGGTGAAGTCGCCGTTGCGGAGACGATCCGTGGGAAGGGTGTTGGCGACGGTAGATTGCCGCGGAAAACGAAGGCTTTCCCAGGCGAACTGGAAGAAGGTTTTGTTCGTACCGTTGTAAAGCTTGGGGATGCGGACGGGGCCGCCGATGGTGCCGCCGAAGTTGTTGCTGACCTTGGCTGCCAGGATGGGGATGCCGAAGGTGCGTGCGTCGAAAGCCCTGTTCTGGTGGTACCAGAAAAGGGCACCGTGATAGTTGTTGGTGCCGTTTTTGGAGATGATCGTGATGTCGCCGGGTTGGCCAAACTCAGCGGAGTTTCCTACACCCTGGACGCGGATTTCACTGATCGATTCGATTGAGGGGAAGAGGTTGCGATTGGGGCTGTTGCCGGTGACGGCAGTGATCGAAATACCATCTGAACTCGATTCAGTCTGAGCGGGAACGCCACCCTGAATGGCTACTCCAATGCCATTGTCAGCCTGAACGCCTGGGAGAGTTTGCAGCAGGTTGTAGGGAGATGTATTGGTGCTGGCGCGGAAATTGGCGGGCAAGGAGGCGACTTTTTCGGGAGTAAGGCTGGAACTGATAGCCGGCGAGTCCGTTGCGATCAAACCGGCAGCGGCACTGACTTCGACCACCTGGGTGACTTCACCGATCTCTAGGCGGGCATCGACGCGGAGAGTCTGGCGTGAATCAAGAACGGCTTTTTTGAGGGAAAAGGCCTTAAAGCCGGGCTTGGAGACTGAAACAGAGTAGTTGCCTGCTTTCACGTTCTGAAATTCATAGGCACCGTTATCAGCGCCAACAGTTTCGCGGGGCACATTCTCGCCCAGATTTACGATGCGGATTTTGGCACCGCCTATGGCAGCGCCAGACGGATCCGTCACGTTCCCCAGAACGACGCCGAGCGTCGATTGCGCCATTGCCTGCCCGAGGCAGAGCAGTCCAACAATTGCCAGATTAAGCTTCTTCACGATCTCCATAGTGTAGAGCCTCTCCGTTTCAAATGTCACAAATTTCCATTACAGAACGGAGAGTTTTGGCAACTTTCCAGATTCTTGTGCGTATAGCCGTTATGCGACAGATCCTTAGACGCCTAAAACGCTCGCCGCTATTTACCGCGATCACGATTCTTACGTTGGCCTTGGGAATTGGGGCCAATACAGCTGTGTTTAGCGTGATCCATGCGGTGCTTCTGAAACCGCTGCCATTTGAAAACTCAGACCGGTTGGTGGGAGTTTGGCAATCGGCACCTGGGGTTGGAATTCAGGATCTGAATGCTTCGCCAGCGACGCACTTCCTTTACAGGGAGGAGAACAAGGCTTTCACTGACATCGCGCTCTGGCGGGATGAGGCCGTCAATATCACGGGTACAGCCGAGCCGGAGCGCATTCCTTCGCTGGTTGTGACAGAGAGCCTACTGCCGATTCTGGGTGTGCAGCCGGTTCGTGGACGCCGATTTTCTGCCCAGGACGATTCGCCCAAAGCGCCCGAGACGGTGATGCTCTCTTATGGATACTGGCAGCGCAAGTTTGGCGGGGCACCCGATGTCTTGGGAAAGCGGCTTCTGATTGATTCACGGGCTCGCGAAGTGATCGGGATCTTGCCGGCAGGGTTTCGATTTATGAATAACGACCCGAGCGTGGTGCTGCCATTTCAGTTGAACCGTTCGGAGGTGAAGCTTGGCAATTTCAGCCATCAGTCTGTTGCTCGCTTGCGGCCCGGGGTGACGCTGGAACAGGCGAATTCCGATGTTGCGAGGATGTTGCCGATGCTGACGCAGAAGTTTCCACCGCCGCCGGGGTTGAGTGCGAAGGCTTTCGAGGAGGCCCGGATTACTCCAAATCTGCGAATGCTCAAAGACGATGCGATCGGTGACATTGGCAAGGTGCTTTGGGTGCTGATGGCGGTGATTGGCATCGTGCTGCTGATCGCTTGCGCCAATGTGGCCAACCTTTTGCTCGTGAGGGTTGAGGGGCGTGAGCGCGAGTTGTCTGTGCGCGCGGCGCTTGGGGCGACACGTTGGCATATTGCGGGTGATTTACTGCTTGAGAGCACGATTCTGGGTGCTTCTGGTGGGGTGATCGGCGTTGGCGTTGCTTATGTGGCAATCCGCTTTCTGCACTATCTTGCGCCACCCTATTTGCCCCGACTCGAAGAGATTAGTATGGATGCATTCGCCCTTACCTTCAGTGCATTGCTGTCGTTGATGGCGGGTTTGTTTCTGGGCTTGATCCCCGTTTGGAAGCATGCGGGCAGGAGATTGAACCAGGCATTGCGATCGGGAGGCAGGACGATGAGTGATGGACGGGAGCACCACTTTGCCCGTAATAGTCTGGTAGTTGTTCAAGTAGCACTGGCGGTGGTGTTGCTGGTTGGGGCGGGCTTGCTGGTGCGGTCGATGAGCGCATTGACAGAAGTGCGGCCTGGCTTCACCAACCCGGAACAGGTGATGACCTTTCGCCTTTCCATGCCGGCCTCATTGGTGCCTGACCCCAAGAATCTGATTCGGGCGAATCAGGACATCGTTGCCAAGCTGGCTGAGATTCCGGGGGTGAAGTCTGTCGGTATGTCGAGTTCAATCACCATGGACGGCAACAATAGCAACGATCCGATCTTTGTTGAAGGAGTGAATTATCGCGAAGGGCAGATACCACCCATCCGGCGTTACAAGTGGGTGAGCCCGAATTACTTTGCGACGATGGGGAACTCGCTCAAAGCGGGCCGGGACCTGAATTGGACCGATATCGCCGATACTCGGGAGGTCGTGTTGGTATCGGAGAACCTGGCGACCGAAATATGGGGTAGCGCTGCTGCTGCCATCGGGAAGCGTGTTCGAGAAGGCCAGAAGGGTGTCTGGCGGGAGGTGATCGGTGTGGTTGGGGACGAACGTGACAACGGCGTGGACCAGCCTGCGATCTCGTGTGTGTATTGGCCGCTGGCGGTGAAGCAGATGTATGGGCAGGAGATGAACCTGAGCCGCAGCATGGGAGTTGTGATTCGAAGCTCGGGTGCAGGGACGGCGGCGCTAATGAATTCGATTCGGCAAGCGGTGTGGGCGGTGAATCCGAATTTGCCGATAGCGAACCCGCGAACGCTTCAAGCAATCTATGCACGATCGATGGCGCGGACGACCTTCACACTGACGATGCTGAGTATTGCTTCCGGGCTTGCGCTGCTGCTCGGAATCATTGGGATTTATGGTGTGATTTCCTACTCTGTGTCGCAGCGCAGGCGTGAGATTGGGATTCGGTTGGCGCTTGGTTCGCCAGAAGCGCAGGTGCGCAATCTATTCGTGATCCATGGATTGAAGCTTGCTCTGATTGGGGTTGGGGCAGGGCTGCTGGTTGCGATTCCTTTGGGCCGACTTTCGTCTTCTTTGCTGTATCAGGTGAGCCCGATGGATCCTTTTACCTACCTTGCCGTCTGTGTGACGCTGATTGTCGCAGCGACGCTGGCTGCGTATTTGCCGGCTCAGAGGGCATCCAGAGTTTCGCCTCTTGAGAGTCTCGCCGGGGATTGAGACTTGCTATGCTCGTTTCAAATTATGAAATTACTCTTGCTGACGGCTTTTGTATTGATGGCTCAGGTGGAAGTTCCGCCTTCTGTCGTTGAGACGATCACAAAGTTGAAGCTCAGCACGGAGCAGGGGAGCAAAGTTGCGCCCATTCTGAATGAACAGGCAGCAGAACTGCAGACCATTCGTGAGAAGTATGGAGATCCCAAAAGCGCTCCGCTGAGTACGAAGTTGAAGATGAGGATGGAAGCTCGGGCCATTGATGAAAAGACCGATTCTCAACTGAAAGGGATCTTGAGCGTTGAGCAGATGAATGCATTGAAGCAGATTCGCAAAGCGCGACGTGACAAGGCGATGCAATAAGAATTGTAAGCCGAAGGTAATTGTCGAGCAATTCCTGCCAAGGCGACTTAGAGTGAAAGAAGTATGGACTGGCCAGAGGACCCGCAGAGCCCCCGTCTGCTATTGATCGAAGACGACGTCCGGCTTTGCGCGCTGGTGCGTGAGTATCTTGAAGGCATGGGCTACAAGGTTGTGATGGAGCACAACGGGTTGGCAGGATTGAACCGGGCGTTGGCCGAGCCGTTTGAAGCCATAATTCTGGACTTGATGTTGCCGGGTATCGATGGGCTTGAGGTGCTGAGACGGTTGCGCCAAAAGAGTACGGTTCCAGTGATCATGCTGACAGGTAGAGCTGAGGAATCAGATCGTATTGTTGGGTTGGAATTTGGGGCTGACGACTATCTGCCGAAGACGTTTTCGACTCGCGAGCTATTGGCGCGGCTGCGTGCGGTGTTGCGGCGGTCTCGGGTGTCGGCACTTTCCGGCGAGACTACGGTGGTTGCCGGAGAACTGAGTATGGCGACCGACTCGCGGTCGGCGACGCTTGCCGGTGAGCCGCTGACACTCACTACGCATGAGTTTGATTTGCTGCTGGCGCTGGCTCGGGCGCAGGGACGTGTGTTGTCGAGGGAGCAGCTTTTGCTTGAAGTGGCAGAACGCGACTTTGAAGTCTTTGATCGCTCGATCGATGTTGCTGTGTCCGGGTTGAGGCGCAAACTGGGTGATGATGCGCGGAGTCCTCGCTGGATTGAGACGATCCGTGGCATTGGTTATCTGTTCAAGAAGCAGGGGGTCTAGAGGATGTCTCCGCGTTGGCCCCTGGCAAGGAAGATCGCCGGGCTGGCTGTTTTGAATCTTGTTTTGGTGGTGGTGATAATGGCGATTTTCGTTGGGGTGCACTTTGGTGGGCGGCCAGAGAATTGGGTGCTTGGCCCGGCGCGCGATCGACTGATAGGACTGGCGCAGAGTGTGGCGCTTGATTTGAGTACCGCTGCATCGGTACAGCCGGTTCTGGATCGATATGGTCAAACGCATGGCGCAGATTTCTATGTGGCTGGCCCTCGGGGTGAATCGCTGGCCGAACAAAGTATCGAGCTGCCGGAACCGGTTCGACGCCGGCTTCGGCCGAGAGAAGGGCCACCACCACCTCCGAGAGGGCCTCCTGGTCGCAGAAACCCACCGCAGGATCCTATCTTTCTTGTTTCTTCCGAAAATGGTTACTGGG
>CAZZGS010000255.1:974-6574 GCA_964653845.1 uncultured Bryobacter sp. | reverse complement strand
CCAGGTAAGGCAGCTTGAGCAGGAATTGAATGCGAATCTTTTTGAGCGCCTCGGGACTCGCATTGCGCTCACTCCGGCCGGGCGAATCTTCGCTGAATACTCTGAACAAATCCTCGACCTTCGCCGCCGGGCGCAGGAATCGATTCAGGAACTAGAACGGGTGCCTCGCGGCGAGTTGATTATTGCCGCCAACGAAGCTACCTGTATCTACGTACTTCCTGATGTCTTTAGCGAATACAAGAAGCAGTTTCCAAACGTCCAACTGCATGTGGACCGTAGCTATGGCTCACGGGTTCTGCAGGCCGTCCAGGACAATCTTGCCGACTTCGGTATCACCCAACTCCCGGTAGACGCCAAGAAGTGTCAGATTGTCAAAATTCATTCTGACGAGATCCGCATCATTGTGCCCAAGGGCCACCCCTTGACTGAGAAGCGACAGGTGCTCGCCGCCGACATCGCTCCTTTCCAGTTGTTGTTGCCAAAAACGGGAACTACACGCGCCAAGCTAAACTCCTGGTTCGAACCGGTCGAAGAGCAATTACAAGTCTCAATGGAACTCGACTCAACCGAAATGATCAAGCGCTTTGTAATGGCCGGTCTTGGAATCAGTTTCCTCGCGGCGTCTCATTGCCGTGAAGAAGTCGCTGCCGGCAAGCTCGTCACGCTCTCGCTAGGGCCAGAACAAATGATTCGTCGACTCGGATTGATCTACCGCAAAGACAAAGCGCTCAGCCGCGCTGCACTTGGTTTCATTCAGGTGATTCTCGATCAAGCCGGTGACAGCCTGCGTCCTCTGGGTCTTGTAGGAGTGGGCGATTGACCACCATCAAGCGAACTACGGTCTATATATCTATTGGAGAGAAGACTGAGGTCTTTAGCGCTCCTGAAGACATACCCGCGCCGCTCAGGAAGCAATTGGCAGATTCCACCCGTGGCATGAATAGTGCAACGATTCTGATTGCCGATCGCGGCGGGCGGGCGGAAATTCGCAAGATCTTGAATGGCGAGCCAAGTCCTTTGAAAAACGGTTTGCGAGCCGACTTCCTTAAACGCAATCTCGGTGAAACGACAGCACTGACCAACCCGGGTCCTGCTTCTTTCCGTCGCTCTTTCGGGAATTGGCGCTTGCGTCAATGGGCGGAGCTGCTTCTGCCAGGTGCGGTTGGCCTTGGGCTCTGGCTGCTTTTTACCCTCAAATAGAATTACTGAAATTTGTTTCGCAAAGGGCGATAAGGCTAATGTGACCTTCTTGCTGGCAAAACAAAGAACGCTGCATGTCTTTAGCGACAACGGCAAGTCGATCCCGGTTTCGCTTCGTGAGCGCGACGGGAATGTAGCTGTTTTCCAATCCTCTGAGTCGATTCCCGTCGGAGTCTACGTTGAATGGGCTGGCGCTGAGGAATCCAACCGCGGACAGGTCCTCAACTGCCGTCCAGTTCCTCAGCCCGGTGAGGAGAAAAACCTGCTGGAGATCAGCGTCGAATTTAAGCCTTGATACGCTGGTATTTGCCAACATGCAAGTAGCCATTTTTGGAGCCGCCGGCCAGCTCGGGGTCGAACTCGTTCAAGAATTTTCCAAGCGCGGACATACCGTCCACAGTTTTCGCCGAACCGACGTCGACATTACCGACACATCTCAACTTGAAACTAAACTAGCTTCGCTGGAAATCGATCTCGTTCTCAACTCCGCCGCCTACAACAAGGTCGATATCGCTGAAAACGAGCCTCAAGTGGCTTATGCTGTCAATGGGCTGGCTGTGCGAAACCTTGCCGTAGCTTGCCGCCAACTCGATGCCCGGCTTGTTCACTTCTCAACTGACTATGTCTTTGATGGCACCGCCGGTCGCCCTTATCGCGAAGAAGATTCTGTTCGCCCGATCAGTGCCTATGGTGTCTCGAAACTGGCCGGAGAATTTTACGCACAAGCTTATTGTGATTCTGCCCTTGTATTGCGCACCTCCGGTGTCTTCGGCCCTGCCGGGGTCGGCACTGCTGGCGGCAACTTCATCGAATCGATGCTCCGGCTTGCCACCAAGGGTGGCCCCTTGCGGATTGTAAACGACCACATCGCCTCACCTACTTTTGCTCCAGAGCTTGCACGTGTTACGGCTGATCTGGTCGAGCGCAAAGAATCAGGCGTCTTTCATGCCGGCGGTGGCCAACCGATTTCGTGGTTTGACTACGCGGCGAAAATTTTCAAGAAAGCCAATCTCAGCCCTGAGCTCAAGCCTACCAACGAGCGTGAGTACCGCACCGCCGCTCGCCGGCCCAAGTATTCAGCCCTTGAGAATGCGCGACTGAGAGGCACAGGCATTCAGCCCTTCATCTCGCTCGATGAACAGATCGAGCGCTACTTTGCCGCCCGAAAAGCCTAAGCTCCTACGGCGTAGTAGCCCCGCCGCGCCTGCACCTTCAGGCTCGAGTCTTTGGGCTTGATCTCGACGCGCCGGAAGGCTCCATCTTTCTTGTCATTGGGTGGCGAGTAAGACAGCGCATACTGGCTGCGCATCTCTTCCTGCAATTGTTCAAAAGAACGATCCAGACTGCCCCGCTTGGTCACATCAAAGACCCGCCCACCCGTATCACCGCTCAACTTCTTCAGCGCACCCTCATCGCTTCCATACATCGGCTCGTAGTAGAAGAAACTATAAATGACTGCGTCAGAAAGATGCGTCTGTTTAAGCGCTTCCACCGGCTTATAGAAACTCCCCTGATCCGCTCCATCAGTCAGCAGAACGATTACCTTCCGACCCGTCTCGTTCTTGAGCTTCTCTTCAGCCGCCAGATACACTGCATCAAACATCCGCGTTCCGCGCGGTGTCGTCGGTACTGGCCCCTGTGGCATGGCGCTGGTCGGCCGCTGCCCTTCCACCTGGCTCAACCCTTTGTCGAGCATGCTCACAGACGAAGTCAGATCCTGCAACAGTTCCAGCTCTGAACCGAAGGTGATTAGAAAAGCCAGATCCTTCGGCCGCAAAACCTTGCGAAAAAACTCAGAAGCCGCCCGCTTGCCTGTCCCAATCACGTTGTACATAGACCCTGAAATATCAATCAGCAGTCCGATCGTAAGCGGCAAATCCGTATCGCGCTGGAACCGGTTGATCTCCTGTTGTTTGCCATCTTCAAACACTGTGAAATCATCCTTGGTGAGGTTCCCTACCAGCCCGCCCTGCTTGCTACGCACCGTATAAGTGATGTTGACCAGTTGTACATCCACCCGGATCACCGGGTCTTGAGCCAACACAATTGGCCCTGCACCCAATCCTGCCAGCAAAGTTCGCCGTGTCAATCTATCATGGGTCTTCATATGGAATCTGCTCTCCGTCATCTTCGCCGCTGCGATCCGGTACTCAAACAAATCATCTCGCAAGTTGGCCCCTATGCGATGAAATACCATCCGCCCACTTTTCAGGCTCTAGTCAGTTCTATCGTCTATCAACAGCTCAGCGGCAAGGCGGCATCGACAATATTTGGACGTTTCAAGGCTTGCTGTGGGGTACGCGCACTCAGCCCTGCCGCTGTGCTGGCAGTGTCTGAAGAGCAAATGCGCGCAGCCGGCCTATCGGGTCAAAAGGCCAGATACATTCGCCACCTCGCCGAAAAGACAGCTTCGGGTGAAGTCCGCTTCGGCAAGCACAAGAAGATGAGTGACGAAGAAATCATCGCCGAATTGACCCAGGTCAAAGGAATCGGAGTCTGGACGGTTCAGATGTTTCTCATGTTTGCCCTTGAGCGGCATGACGTATTTCCTGTTCTCGATCTAGGTGTCCGCAACGGGATGAAAAAGCTCTACAATCTGGACCCGAACGCAAAACACCCAGACTATGAATTGATCGCTGAAAACTGGCGGCCCTACCGTAGCATCGCCTCCTGGTACATGTGGCGCAGCCTCGAAATCTAAGTGCGGGACATTTACTTAGAGCCAATTCCTCCCGGCCCGGTTAGAATTTAAGAATGTTGCCGCCGTCCGAGTCCAGCGACATCACCGCGCTTCTTCAGCACTGGCAGTCGGGCGATCGTCAGGCTCTGTCGCAAATTGCGGCTGTAATCTACCCGGAGTTGCGGATCATCGCCGCCAGTCGATTGCGCGGGCAACCCTCTGACACAACACTCGATCCCACCGAATTACTCCACGAGGCGTGGATGCGTCTGGCCAAGTCGCAGGGCATGACCTTCGAAAATCGTTCTCCCTTTTATGCCGCTGCTGCACTGATCATGCGCAATATACTGGTGGATCGGGCCAGGGCAAAAGGTGCGGCCAAGCGCACGCTGGCTGAATCATGGCCAGTGCAGTTCCTCGGGCCGCAGGCCATCGATATCCTCGAGATTGACCGCGCTCTAACTGCGCTTGAACTCGTCTGTGAACGTCAGGCCCGGCTGATTGATCTCCGCTTTTTCGGCGGATTTTCCAGTGAAGAAACCGCCGGCATTCTTGGTGTTTCTCTAGCTACGGTCAAGCGAGATTGGCTCGCTGCCCGTATGTTTATCAAGCGATTCCTTGAGCGTCTCGATGAATAGCTGGGATCTCATCACCGAAGTTCTCGCCGCGGCCACCGAGTTGCCACTCGCACAACGCAGAGGCTGGCTTGAGGACTCTGGGCATCCACAAGACATCATCAGCGAAGCGATGTCTCTACTGGAAGCCTGGGAGCTGGATCCTCATTATCTCGAAATCGATTCAGCCATGCCTGACACCCTCGGGCCGTGGCGAATCGTCAAAGAATTGGGCCACGGCGGCATGGGTTACGTCTACGAGGCAATCCATATCGATCCAAGCATTTCGCGCCGTGTTGCGATCAAAGTCATCGGGGCCACACGGTTTCACCCAGGGCTGATCGAACGGTTTCTCCAGGAGCGGGCTATCCTCGCGCGTCTGGAACACCCTGGTATAGCTCGACTCTATGACACCGGTACGACTCCCAATGGCCTTCCCTATTTCGCAATGGAATTCGTTGATGGCATGACGCTCGATGCGTGGATTGCGGCCAATCAACCAACCCTTCGCCAGTGTATTGAGCTCTTCGTAAAGATCTGTGATGCCATTGCGTACGCTCACCGCAACCTCATTGTTCATGGCGACCTGAAGCCCGGCAATATTCTCGTGACCGCCGATGGAGAACCCCGCCTTCTCGATTTTGGAATCGCCAAAGTGCTATCCGATGGAGACTCTGAAGGGGCGCCCATGCTCACTCCCCGTCATGCCAGCCCTGAGCAACTGGCTGGCTTGCCTGTCACCACGGCAAGCGATGTTTTCCAGGCGGGGCTTCTCTTGCGAGGAATGCTGGTCCAGTCGAATTCTGAACTCGACGCCATTATCCACAAATGTCTCCGTCAGGATCCTCAAGAGCGCTACCCTACCGCCGATGCCCTCAAGGCAGATCTAACTGGTTGGCTGCATCACAAACCAATCAGTGCAGTGGATTCTACCCTTCTCTACTTAATGCGAAAGCGCATCCAGCGCCATCCCCTTGGGGCCGCCTTTGTCATAGCTATTGCGCTTGGCACCATCACAACCGCCTGGCAGGCATGGCGTGCTGAACAAGCCCGTGCCCAGGCTACTCATCAATTTGAAGAGATCCGCAAGTTCTCCCGTTCCATGC
>CAZZGS010000255.1:0-964 GCA_964653845.1 uncultured Bryobacter sp. | reverse complement strand
GTTCCATGCTGCGCGGAATTTCCGACCTTCCGATCGCATCGCGAAAACCCATCGTAGAAAAGACGGCGGATCTGCTCAATGGCTTTGCCCAAAATGACGAAAAGGACCCGGTTGTCCTTCTCGAAGTTGCTCAGGCCTGGCGTTCTTTAGCCGCTGTCCAGGGCTTGCCTACTGCCGCCAACTTCGGTGACACCGATGCTTCTTCGGTAAGCTATTCCCGAGCGATTCAGCTTGCAGAGCGAGCCAGGGAATTCAATGAAAAATCTGCCCTGATCCTGCTCGTCTCGCTCTATGCCGAGGCCGCCAGGGTTCAGGTCGCCGGTAAGGATCCCAAAGGTGCGGATCAACTAGCGCAAAAGCTGGAGGTTGCCGCAACAGCGCTGGATCGTTTCGGTCCTTCTACTTTTCTCGCCAATGCATATAGCGAGATTGCCTTCTTTCGTTCCAGAAAAGATCGAAAAGCGGGTATCGAGGCCTACCGCAAAGCCGTCGATCAGTTCGACCGTTCGCCTGATGCCGACCCAACGCAGAAAGCCTATGCTCTCAAGCGCTGGGGTGCCCTGCTATTGGTCGAAAATCGCGTTGACGAAGGTGCCGCCCGCTATCTTGATGCCCTTAAAACAGAGCGTGCGAGCAATGCCAATCCGGTTGATATCAGTTTCACGCTCTCAGACCTTGGTTTTGCGGCGCGCCGGCAGGGCCGTCTCGCGGAAGCCTTGAGTTACTACAATCAGGCACTCGAAATTCGCGATGCCGCGCACAAGAAGGACTCAAGTGACGTTCGCATAATGAACAGCCTGGCCAACACCTTGAACTTCTTGGCGTGGGTCTATGCGGATTCTGAAGAGATCGATAAAGCGATTGAGGCGGAGCGTCGATCTGTTGCTATCTTCGAGCGCAGTTCGCGTCCTCCCGGCGATAATGTATTCACCAAACAAAAGCTTGCCTGGGGGCGGCTCTTCCT
>CAZZGS010000254.1:0-6587 GCA_964653845.1 uncultured Bryobacter sp. | reverse complement strand
AGGAGTTTGAATGTTACATCGAAAGTTTGCGCCATGATTGATCTTAGTCTGAGAAGGCATCTATGTTCCGCGCTGGCGGCTCTCAAGACACAGCAGGAGTTTTGGCCCATGACAATGATTGAAGTTCATGACAGCCAAGCGGCACCCCGGCCGGGTTTAGAATCCACTTCGCAAACATACCTCGATCGCGGATCGCAATTGAAGTCGGCGCACAATCCCGGTAGCTCGCAAAAACGCATTGCGAGTTCGAGCATGAAGTGATTATCGCCAACCCGGCAAGAATAATTCCAACGATTCAACGGAGCTTCACAGCAGCGGAAAGCAAAACCAAACAGCCAAGAGTTTATGGCGAAATGAAGCAGTCGTATACGTCCGGTTTCTTCGCCTCGACGGTCACGAAATCGCACGAAACGAGCGCTTCCGTCAAAGCATCGCTAACGGTACGCAGAACCCGCGCGGCCTGGACTGCCGCCGCGTCTCTTGCACAAGCGCTGCTACGGCGGCGAAGGAGCAAAAAAGCTATACCAGCCTGACATTTTCGGTTGACAGAGGCAGCCGCCTCATGGATGGCTGTCCTCAAATTCATTTCTCCTGCTTCAATGAGTACCTGTCGGCATCCCTGCTCTTGCGAGCGGGGATGCTGCAACCGCTCCGACGGATAGCCCGGATAAGGCGGTCTAATTACAGCTCGGGAACTTGAAGGCGATAATCTTGGTCGCCCAGTTGAAGCTAGAAGTAGCCGGGTAATACTGGTTGGTATACCAGAAAGTGCAATCGTCGACGGGATCCACCTGCATGGTGCTGTAAAAGCCCCATTGCTCAGCGAGCCTGGTCTGCGAGCCGCTTCCGGGAACCACGTCCAATTCGCCGCGCAGCGTATTCCGGATGTCAGAACGGAACCGGCCTGCGATTCGAATTCCTGGGAATACCGTCCCACTGGAGGCGCTGTAGCCCAGAGCGATATTGCCGGCTTTGTCCATGGCTCCACTGCCCATCCATCGATTCAGGCCATCGGCAGTACTAATCGCGCCGCTTTGAAAGACCTGGGGAAGATTCGCACCCGGATTGCGGATTTCCATCCATTGAATGGAAGCCGTGGCCGTGCTGGGCGGATCGACCATTTGGGTGACCACCAGGCTCTCGAGCCCCGCACCACGATTGCGGTAGGCAAGCCGGTAGGTTGGTTGCATTCCAAATAGGGTTTGCAATACCCTTGCGGTTCCGGGTTGAGGCACACAGCGGCCGCCCTCATCGCGACAGGAAGCGATCAACGTGCCTAAAGGAATCTCGATCGCGCTGTTGTTGCCTCCTCCCTGGCCGTCGTCCAGGGTGCTGTTGGCCGGAGTGACAAAGTCGACATGAAATTTCTGCAGCATTAGCGAATACGGGGGGGTATTAAACGCCCAATTATTCGACAGTACATAATTCGGCGAACCAGCCGGTGGCGGGTTGCTGCCATCTAGATCGGAGGGCAGCAGCGAGAACCGATTAGCGTTCTGAAAACAGACCTGCGCCGCCGAGGGAAGCCCGGCGATCATCGCCGCACGATCATAGGCGCAAACCTGCCCACCTACAAAGGTATTCCCGTTATATTGGTTGTCCGTGAAGTAGTAGGCGTCCGGCCAAACTCCCAATTTGGTAGCGTCCGGTTGAAGATTTCCGAAACTATACTCAAACAGAGTAAATGTACCTGTGGGATCGCCGCTGGTCGAGACGGCAATGCAACGATTGAAAGGCGGCCGGGGTTGCCCAAGGGATGAAAAGTCGCTAGCAAATTGGCTTAGGATCCAGCGGTCCACCAAGCGGTCGTACTGGACTAACGGATTGCCGCTATTGAAGGAGCGGCAAAGGCTGCTCAAAGGCAATCCCGCCCAAATCGCGTTGCCGAAAATATACCCATCAGCTCCGCCGATTAGCGGAGTGCCGTTCTTGTCCATGACGGTCAATTGGGTATTCACCCACTGGAGGAGGTGATTGGGTCCCACTGCCAGCGTCGTGTCTGGCCTGTCAGCAGTATAAGTCCAGGTGGGGCTGAAGCCTATGCCCAATCCTTGAATAGTCTTGGTTACCGTCACTGGAAGATTGTTGAGCGTGGTCTGGAAGGGCGTTGTCACGGACGGAACCGATGCGGTACGAATTCGGTCATTAGTAGAGCCTGCGGTCCTTCCCAACCTGGGTTCTTTGCCCTGCTCGTCGGAGGCTGCATCTGCTGGAGCCTCGGCTGTGCGATCCAGGCTTAGCCCGGCCGACTGCTCGGGAGCCAGGGCAACATTGCCCCTTAGCGAAGAGAGCGGAGATGAGACGCCGGTTGCCAGCGGCTGGCTCACTGTCATATTCTGGCCAGAGGCAGATCCACTGCCGATTACCAATATCGCCAGCATGTTCCACTTGTTCATAGAGCGCTCCTCGTCTTGCTGCGAATCATAAACATCGCCATTGCCGCGCCAACCAGGAGGACGGATCCAGGCTCAGGAACCGTAACTCCGCCACCGGCTCCTTCGAGTTGAAACGCAAGTTCGGCACCATTGCTGACCCAGGTTCCGGAATTTCCTAACGCGAGTTCTTTCGATAGGCTATTGCCGGTCTGATCGTCGGCGAACGCCCAGTAAAAAGATGTCGCAGGCTGGGAGGAACTCGGGCCATTGTGTAACACCAGCCAGTAAGTTCCCACACCCAGATTGATGCTTACCAAGCCTTCTTGGATGAACTCGGACAACCCCGAAGCGGAATTGCCAGTGGCCGTCTGAGTGGAGTTGAAGCTTCCGGAAGCAACTACGAGGCCAGGCAGGTTGCCGCCAGAGTCGCGAAGGATGCTCCACTCAATCGACCCGGCGTAGTCAGCCGTGGACTCCTGCAAGGTCCAGAAGCGGATCAGGTCAATAGATCGAGCGGAGGCTAGAGTAAAATTATCCGCTTGTTGAAACAGATTCAGGTCGCCTCCACCCGTTTGGTTCGTTAGGCCGTTGTCAACTATGATCGCGGCGGTCGCAGGAAGGACCAGCGTGAATAAAAACGTTGTGAGAATTACCGGGCGGGCCATTTGAAACTTCAAGAGGCCTCCTATATATTGAATAATCGCGAAGATGACTGAATCGTTACCACGACTCAGTGTTGTCTGCCATCGTGCCAAGGGGTCAGCCTTCCATGAGGCGGCTTCCAGGATTGTCCTAACGCGCGCTTCGTCGGCACCTCAACGCCACAGCCGCTAATCCTGTCAGACTCAACAGAATCGCTGAAGGCTCAGGGACTACATTGTTAGAAACCGGCGCAAGTTGATCAAAGCTGATGTTGTCAATCCCAATATTCTCGTTGTTGTACCCGAATCGGATTGTGACCGTCTGTCCCGTCAGATTGGGAGAAAACGAGGACCGGGAACTGCCTCCAAGAATCGAGCCGATAAAGTTAAAGCTTGACAACCCATCTACAAGAACATTCACCGTTTGCAAGGCCTGAGTAGATCCAAACGACGCCAAATCAAAGCTGTTCAGGCGAACGTTCTGACCTCCGCCTGCGGTCAGAGCGATCTCGGCATAATCACCAAACCTGCCTCCGAACGCCACGTTGACGAGGTCGCCATAGCCTGTACTCCAGTTAGTCAAGTCGGAAAAGGTCGTCACATTTGTCGCAATCGATCCAACGCGATAGCCAACAGTCACATTAGGTGTGCCCGCCAAGTTGTCACCATACGATTGGGGAATCAATGTGAGATTGCCCCCTTGGCCCGTGAAATCCAGGACGGTTGCGCCTTGCGCCACCCCCGCCATCACAAGTAGAGTCGTCAGCACTAGCCGAACTGCACTGGTACTTGTATTGCTACGAAACAATAAATCCATAAGAATCCCTCCGATTCGTTTCTAGGGCGAAGTTAGCCCTACTCAACTAACCGGAAAAATTCGTCATCGGCTATCACTGAAACTTTGAATTCCAGCGCTTTATTGCCTCGATCGCCGGCTCCTTCTCATGGGGTATCGTTTCTTGACGCTGCAACAAACCCTCGACGGCCGACTGTAGCAGCACCTTAGCTTCGGTGCGCTGTCCCACTCGATTCAAAACTTCTCCCAGCAGCCCCTGATTGTAAAATCTTTTCCATTCGTTTGGTGCCTCTGTTTCTTGGATACTCAGCGCTTGGCGCAGCAGCATCTCCGCTTCGCCATATTGCTTTTCATCCATTTTCATTTCACCCAGGAGGGCCAGGCCGTTCGCTGTGTTGGGATGCTTCTCTCCCAGCACCCTGCGACGTACTTCAATCACGTTCCGCAAGATCGGTTCTGCCTCTGTTTTCCCCAGCTTCCAGTAAAGTTCCGCCAGATTACTCCGCATGCGCAGCGTATCCGCACTCTCCGGCCGAAGTCTCTGCCCCGTTTCTGCCGCTTGCTTCAGCAGTGGCTCGGCCTCGGCATAACGCCCCTGCGCAAAATAGAGAAGTGCCAGGCTGTTCAAACTGGCCAGCGTATCCGGGTGTTCCATCCCAAGCGTTTGACGGCGAATTCGCAATGCCTTGCTCAGCAAAGCCTCCGCTTCGGCATACTTGCCTTGGTTCCGCAATATCATGGCCAAACCGTTCATACTCATGAGCGTCGTTGGGTGCTCTTGCCCAAACACACGCTGCTTGATATCTATGGCTTTCCCAAGTATTGCCGCCGCCTTGAAATACTGGCCCAGGTTGGCGTATGTCGTACCCAGATTATTCATCATTGCAAGCGTGTCGGGGTGCTCTTCTCCAACCAGACTCCGTTGTCCTTCCAGTCCTTCTGATAGCAGCGCGGCAGCCATCTTGTGATTCCCGCGCGCGGTCAAGATGCTTGCCACTTCACTTTGAGTCGCAATGGTGTCGGCGTTTGTACTTCCTTTAACTCTCTTGCGGATCTCAAGCAAACGCAGGATTGTGGCTTCGGCCGAAGCCAATTTACCTGACCGGCGATACAAAATGCCAAGCGATTGCATGGTCGCCTGTGTCTCCACGTGTTCCAACCCCAACTCTCGTTCTCGCAAGGCCAATGCCCGTTCGAGCATTGGTTGCGCTTGCCCGTATAAGCCTAAATCCACATAAGCGTTTCCGATCGTGTTCCGTATGCTCGCCTCAACCTCAGGTTGAGCGTTGAACTTTCCATCCACCTTACCCGCCGCCCGATCCAGCGCCGTTCGCACGGTCAATTGGGTGTCGGCCTTTCCCGTTGGTGCCGCCTGAGCATTCGGCCCAGCTTGCGCCAATACATCCTTCTCGAGAAAGTTCCTTACTGCTTCAGAGACTTGCTCGGCCCGCCTGGCCCGCGCCGCTTGCCATGTGCTTACTACCACTCCTCCCGCCAGCACCAGAAAAACTGCCGCAAGACCAAACGCAATGGCCTTGTTGCGCTGCGCAAACTTGCTCGCCTGATACAGCGCGCTCGCTGGGCGGGCAAGGATCGGCTGGTCTGCAAGATGCCTCCTCAAATCAGCCGCCAATTCTTCTGCCGACTCATAGCGCCGTTCTCGATTTTTCTCGAGCGCTTTGGCGGTGATCGTTTCCAGGTCGCCTCGAAACTCCCGCTTCACCCGTCCCAGCCCCAACGGCTCCTGCTCCTGAATAACCCTCATTGCCCCCGGTACGGCTCCGCCTGTCACATAGGGCAAGCGTCCACTCAGCAACTCATAAATCACCAATCCCAACGAGTAGACGTCGCTTCTCGCATCTACCGGCCCCGCATCTGCCGATACTTGTTCCGGGCTCATGTATGCCAGAGTGCCGACGAGCGTCCCCATGCTGGTGGCCTGTGTCATTCCCCCTTCAGCGCCCCCAAGCAACGCAACCCCGAAATCCAGGATCTTCGGCTGCCCCGTTTCGTCCACCAGTATGTTCGAGGGCTTTAAATCACGATGTACAATTCCTCGCTGATGCGCATGATGCGCCGCTTCACATAACTTTACGGCCACCTCCACCTTTTGAAGAGTTGACAACTGGTTGACCCTTGCATACTCGATCAGAGCCAGCCCGTCAATCAACTCCATCGCATAGTAAGGCTGCCCTCTGGAAACTCCAGCCTCGTAAATCTGGGCAATTCCAGCGTGGTGCAGGCGTCCCAACGCGTCAGCTTCCTGCTCGAATCGCCGCAGCACTTCCCCCGTTGCCAGCCCCGGTCTGATTACCTTCAGTGCAACACTACGCCTGGGGTGATCTTGTTGGGCCCGGTACACCACTCCCATCCCGCCTTCTCCGATGATTTCCAGTATCTTGAAGCACCCGATAAAATCAGGCATCTCTAGCCCTGTGGCCAGTGCTGAAACTCTCTCCAGGATCCCGTGCCGGGAAGTATCTTGCGCAAGCAACGAGATGACTTCACGCCTCAATTCCTCATCCCCGCATTCCCGGTTAAGCATCGCGGCTCTCTCTTCAGCTCCAAGCTCAAGAGCTGCGTGGAATAGCGACACTGCTTTTTGCCAACGCTCTGGATCCATAGTTACGGCAGTGGTTAGCGGGAGTATATCAAAAAGACTTAAGATAGATGCAATCAATGAATTCTGCCGAAAATTCCGGCGACATCACCGGCTTGTTGAAGGCTTGGCGCTCTGGGGATTCCTCCGCCCAGGATCTGTTGATACCCATGGTC
>CAZZGS010000253.1:0-6597 GCA_964653845.1 uncultured Bryobacter sp. | reverse complement strand
TTCCCGTTTAGTGCGACGGATGAGATACCGCAAATCCTGGTCTGCGGAGGCGGTGACCGTGCAAGTGTTGAAGACGATCAGGTTCGCCTCGGCCGGGGCTGCAGTTTGAGTTAAGCCCTTTGCAGAAAGGCTGGCCTCAAGTGCGGCTCCGTCAGCTTGTGAAGCCCGGCATCCGAAATTCTGAACATGAAAGGTTTTCACCCTACCTCTAGTTTAACAATGGGCCTACTCATGGGTGGGGGTGGAGGCGACGATAGTTCTTTTGATGTCGGCACGTGTCCTTTCTCAAAATGAAATCGATAATATGTTCCAGCAGACGAGTGCAAATGCTCGTCGAACGGAATTGGCCCGTAGGGCGCAGCCCTATAACTTCAGGCGTCCAGACCGCATCGCCAAAGACCAACTGAGGTCGATTTATGTGCTCCATGAAACGTTTTCCCGTTCGCTTGCCAGTAGCTTATCGGCATATCTGCGTGCTTATGTAGTGGTGAATCTGGTGAGTGTGGAACAACTTTCGTTTACCGAGTTTCAGCAGGTGTTGCCATCGACCACTGTAGTGGCGACATTGGATGCCCAGCCTTTTGACAGCAATTGTCTGCTGGAGCTAAACCCGACGATGATCTTCCCCATGCTTGAGATGTTGCTGGGCGGATCCGTGAATTCGCTGACGAAGATGGAACGGGAAGTCACAGAAATTGAGCAAGCGATCCTCGAGAGTATCTTCAAGCTGATGCTGCGCGATCTCAAGGAAGCCTGGAAGAGCATTGCGGCGATCGACTTCCAGATTGCCGGTTATGAGACCGAGCCGCAGTTAATGCAGATTCTCGCTCCGAACGAGGCGATTGTGGCTGTATCGATTGAAATCCGGATTGGCGAAGTGAGCGGCATGATGAATATCGGGATTCCCTCGATCATCATCAAGATGTTGAGTCACAAATTTGCCGATCAGTGGACGATTCGCAAGACAGAGAGTACCGAGGAAGACACACGGCGCGTGTACAGCCGGGTGCGCAATTCGAAGGTAGAACTGGATACCCGGCTTCGCGGGCCGAATATGCTTTTGAGCGATATGTTGAAGCTAAAAGTGGGCGATATTCTGACCTTTGATTACCCGGCGACGAAACCGCTTTCGGTGGAACTCAACGGCAAGCTCAAACATCGCTGCCATATTGTGGTTTCTAACAAGAAGCGGTCGGTCAAGATTCTTGAGCCGGTGGATCCGGCCGCGTAATCAGGCGTGCGCCCCGATTGAAGCTAAAGTAGTCGAAGCCCCAACGGATGGCGACAATGATGCGGGATTGGAAGTTGACCAGGTAGAGGACGTGGATGACGACCCACAGCAGCCAGGCGATGTAGCCTGTGAATTCAAATTTGCCGATTTGGGCTACTGCGTGGTTGCGGCCGATGACCGCCATGTTTCCTTTGTCCCAATATTTGAATGCAGGTTTGGTGCGTCCCTCGAGTCGTTTCTTAATCAAGTCGCCGACGTAGTCCCCCATTTGCATGGCAGTCTGGCAGACACCGGGCAAGGGTCTTTCGAGGCCGTGCTGAAAATGGGCCATGTCGCCGATAACGAAGATTTCGGGGTGGCCGGGGAGAGTGCAGTCCGGCTCAATGGCAATTTTGCCACCACGGACAAGCTCTTGTTGTGTTGCTTCTGCCAGGGCCTTGCCGAGTGGGGAACCTGTAACTCCAGCAGCCCAGATCACCGTGCGAGCAGGTATAAATTCCTGGCGGCCCTGGACGGTAAGTGTTGCTCCTTCGGGAGTCACATCTACGACTTTGACTCCTGGCCGGCAGAGAACATTGAGCTGGATCAACTGAAGTTCCGCTGATTTAGAAAGACGCTCGGAGAATGCCGAAAGGATGCGTGGACCTGAATCGAGAATCATGATGCGGGCGTCTTCAGGGTTGAAGCTTCTGAAGTCTTCTTTAAGGGCATCGTTGGCGATCTCACTTAAGGCTCCGGCCAGTTCTACGCCAGTGGGCCCGCCGCCGACTAT
Source organism: uncultured Bryobacter sp. (assembly GCA_964653845.1). GTDB lineage: Bacteria > Acidobacteriota > Terriglobia > Bryobacterales > Bryobacteraceae > Bryobacter. The sequence continues at coordinate 4,594 of CAZZGS010000253.1, read as the reverse complement.
GAGGAACGTGAGCAGGGCTCTTCTTTTGTCTGGATCATTCTCTTTTTCGGCTTCCTCGAAGGCTCCGAAGATGCGGGCCCGAAGGCTGGTGGCATCCTCGATGTTCTTTAGCGATGGGGCAATCGAGGACCATCTATCGTTTCCGAAGTAAGTACTTTTGGCACCGGCTGCAACGATCAGTGAATCGTACGGAATATCTCCCATCCTGGTTTGAACCAGACGCTGCGCGGTATTGAAGCCGGTCACTTCTGTCATGAGAACGCGCAAGTTCTTTTGCCACTCGAAGATGGCTCTGAGTGGTGCTGCGATTTCGCCGGGCGAGAGTCCTCCGGTTGCCACCTGATAGAGCAGGGGCTGGAAGAGATGGTAGTTTCTCCGGTCTAGAATCGTGACTTCCAGATCCTTATGCTTCAGCGCCTTGCCGGCATTCAAGCCACCAAATCCTCCGCCTACAATTACAACTCGATGTTTAGCCATTGATTCTTATATCATCCAAAGTAAAAGGATCGACCTGAGCGTCCAGGCAATCGTTCTTATCCAGTTGGATGCTACCAGAGTCTTCCAGGTCGCCGAATTAAAGCCTGAGGCTAGTTGCGCATGCAAGGGAACCTGGATGCCCATTGTAGAGGCCCAAACGAGCAGCGTCATCGAGCTAGCCGCCCACGAAGCCGAGGAGGGAGGGGCAGTGAGGACTAGCGCGATAGACGCCACAAGTTCAATCAGCATCGCGGGTGCAACCACACGGGTTGTCAATTTTTGGTGCCGCTCTGCATACAATGTGAAATTCTCTCGCCCAATCCGTTCAAAGAGAGGGTAGTGGACGATCTGAACGAACCAGATGAGACCTGTCATGTATAAGGAGCAGGCGAAGTTGATCTTGAGCAGCAAGTCAGCCGGCATGCTCCGCCACTGCTTCTGCAGCGTGCCTGCCATTGACCAGCGCTGCCTGGATGCTGGGCATGAAGCGGTGGTCTCCGCAAAGGTAAACGCCGTTGTTGAGTCTGGTTGGTTTCTCCGCTACAGTTTCAGGTTGGTGGGCTGGGTGGGCGTTTCTAATCCTGTAAATGCGCAGTAGTTGCCACGGACTCAGATCCTGATCGAGCCAGCGCGCGAGTTGAGCGCGGACTTTCGATTCGATCTCAGCGTCAGATTGGCTTGGATCGCCGAGAACTACGACACTGGCGAGATGATGTCCGGGAGGAGCATAGTTTGGGCAGACCAGGCTAGGGATGCAGGCGTTCTGAATCGGCCATTCCATGTCTCCGTTCAACATGATGATGGGATCGGCGATTGGCGCTGGCCCATGAATCGAAAAATAGAGCGTCATTGCCATGCGGCTTTCGATCGGGGCAAGTTCAGGCAAAAGTTTCGCTGCGGATGGGCCATCCGTTGCGACAACAATTGCCGAAGCTCTAAGTTCTTCGCTTCCTTCGAGGCGGACTGTTCTATCGGTGACAGCTTCCACTCTGATTTTGTAGCGAATCGAGTCTGCCGGCAATCTAGCGGCAAGTTGAGCGGGGATGGCCCCCATGCCCAGTGCAGGCAAAGTCGTGTCTCCAGCCGCCATCATTCGGAAGACATACTCGAGCATGCGAGAGCTGACATTTAGGTTGGCATCGAGCATGATTCCACCGAAGAAGGGACGGAAAAAACGGTCGATCATGTTTTGCGAGAAGCCATAATCCTTTAATGCCTGATGACTTGGTTTTTCTGGCTTTCGCAAAAGGTCTTCCGCTTGGCCGGCCATAGCCACCGCTCTCAGCCGCGCCACCAGAAGTTTGTCTTTCATGCTGCCGACCGGGTTAAGGATCCCTGAGAGTGCAGCGAAAGGCTCGCGCCACGGATCCATAACCCTGTGGAAGTTGCCATTCAGGCGTACCATCGCTCCAGGTGAGAACCGTCCAAACTGAAGTTTTTTGTAATCGAGCAAGCGCTCACCCTCTGGATAGGCAGTGAGGTAGACCTGAAAGCCACGATCCAGTTGGAAGCCGTCAACGTGATCCGTTCTTACCCTTCCGCCGGGGCCGTCGGATGCCTCGAGAATCAGGAAGGGGATTTTTTTATTTTGGAGTTCAATTGCGCAGGCAAGCCCGGCCATACCGGCGCCAACAATAATTACCGGTGCGGAACTCATTGGATTAGCGCGAAGCCGGCCTATCGTTCATCTCACTGACCAACGCAATATAGTCGGGTCTGTCGGCAGCGCTCTGGTGGCGGTAAGACTTGAGGATCTCACCATGGAAAACCAGAAAAACTCCAGGCATCTGAGTAACGTCGCCATCTGCGCCACCCGCTCCGTGCTTACCGACGAAGCCTGCCTTGAAGCCACGGAGCCAAACTTTGGGCCCGAGTAACTGTGCAAGTGCGCCTTTTTCGAGCCCGAAGGCGCGGTATAGAGACAACTTCGGATCCCACACTCTGGGTACATCACCTACTTTGTACTTCGCCAGGATGCTCTCGGCTGTTTCCTCTCGACCCATGTGCACTAGAACAATTTGTGTACCGGACGCTTCTATTTCGATACGGTTGGCGCTGAGATCGGCAAGGGCCTCGCGGCAGAAGGTGCAACCTACGTGGCGCAAAAAGACGAGGAGGACAGGTCGGAGCTTGGAATGTTCGAGGATGCTGAGCCCAAACTGTGATTTGGCCCGCATAGCCCAACTCTGGATGTCTGGAGAGAAAACGCGCTGCTTGTCTTCCGATTCTTTAGCGGCATGAATCAGAATCAAGCCGAAAGGAATCCACCAAATCAAATCGTTGGTCAGATTGATCCAGGCAAAAGACATCGGGAAGCGGCCTTCCCATAAAGACTTCACCATTCCAATCGGCCCAAGAACCTTACCCAGGAGCCCCACAAATACGATTGGCCAATGGCGGATAGGGTCGCTCGATGCGATCCAATAGCCAACTCCATAAACTCCAACGATCATGCCAATGCATTGCCAGAGTTCCGGGTAGTTTGGGCGAGCTAGACCCGCCAGGTCGAAAAAAAGGTTCGGGGCGAAGATTACTATCGCGCCCCAGACGATGTTGTAGAAGCCTGCAGCCGCCAAGGCGAGTTTCATCCAGGAGGGAAAATTCTGGGTTGGCATGGTTAATTTACTGACGAAAATCCTTCTCTAAAGTGATGCCGCAACACGGTCTGAGATCTTGAATTTTCAGTCGAAGGCGTTTCGCATTGCATCAATTAAGTAAGCGTAATGGATCTTCAGTATAGCCCCGAGGGAATTTACGTCCGGGAAATCGATTTATGGCTAGACCCCCAGGTTTCAAAGCCTGCGGCATGGATCTCGCACGCCCATAGCGACCACGCCCGATATTATTCCCAGACGGTAATCGGAACTAGAACAACGCTTGAGATCTACCGGATGCGCTGGCCCGTTGGGGATGATCGTTCACAATCGCTTGAGCCTCTCGATTACGGCCAATCCCGCGATTGGAATGGGTCGCGAATCACCTGCTATCCCGCTGGACACATTCTGGGTGCAGCGCAAGTTCTGATTGAGTATAAAAACGAGCGAGTCGTCTACGCGGGCGATATTAAATTAAGAAAACCGCTTTGTGGCCAGTCGACCGAGGTGATCGAATGTGATCGGCTCATCATCGAGTCTACTTTTGGGTTACCAATCTTTCATTTTTTATCCAGCGAAGAAGCGAGATTGGAAATTGCAGGTTTTGCCCTCGAGTGCCTTCAAGACGGTGCGACCCCTGTCTTCATGGGATATCCGCTAGGTCGAGGCCAGGAGATCGTACAATGCCTGACGCAGGCGGGAATTCCCACTGCAGTTCATGGGGCGATTGCGAAGTACATTCCGGTCTACGAGGAGCATGGGTACTCGTTTCCGGGATGGAAAGCTTACGATTCAAAGCAGATTGAGGGCCAAGCACTGGTCGTCGTACCGGGTATGAGGCGACAGTTAGAATCCGCTGGAAACAACATGCGGGTCGCTTATGTTTCAGGCTGGGCGCGGATGGACAATGCTCGGTTGCGATCGGGTGCCGAGAAGTTGATCCCGTACAGCGATCATGGCGGCTTTGATGAATTGCTTGAGATGGTTGAGCGATCTGGTGCAAAAAAGATTGATGTGGTCCACGGCTATACCGAACTATTTGCAAGGCAACTTCGGGACCGCGGTTTTGATGCTTCGGCTCCTGCAAGTGCCCGCGTTCGTAATTCCGAAGAGGAGTCGATGCAAGCAGAATGACCGGCTCGATGGATGAATTGGCCCGAATCCTCGATCAGATTGGCAACACCTCGAGCCGCAACCGGAAGGTGAGTCTCCTCGCCGTTTGGATTAGAACTCAAACAGATGCCGACCTGATGCGTGCCGTGCGATTTATGAGCGGGCAACCGGTATCGGGTGTCGCTGAGCGAAAGCTCAGCATTGGACGATCGATCCTTCAAGAGGCGGCCCTGCTTGCGACCGGCATCGATGCTGAACTCTTTCGTTTTTGCCGGGGTGAAGTTGGTGATACCAGCGAGACGATTAGCCTTCTTCTGCACGGCAAGACCGCTAATCTCCCTTTGAGTCTCGAAGCCGCAGAATCATGCTACATGCGGTTGTTTGCGTCTCGTAAGGCCGCAGACAAAACG
>CAZZGS010000252.1:0-6629 GCA_964653845.1 uncultured Bryobacter sp. | reverse complement strand
GGAGATACCTATGACGGGGGCAGTCTGAATTGCAAGGTGAATCCGGCACCGGATGGGTACACGGGCAAGGACTGGGATGATCGAGAGAAGACGACCAGTTGTATCGCGGGCAAGACAGCGTTTCCGAGAGCCAGCGCTACGTTGATTCCCGCCGATGCGCGACCCTATGAGGTGAATGGGCGGGGAGCACTTCTCGATACCGCCTGCTGGATGGGCTCGGGTGGGAAACAGGCCGACTTTTGGGTGAGCCCGGAGGTCTATTCCACGCTTTTCCAGGCGTTGGCCCCTCCTGATGAGAGCAATGCGGGGAAGACGGCGGCGATCCGCAAGGCGACAGCACCCGAGCGGTTGCTTTATTTCTCAGGATATCTCGACAACAACGATCAGGTGAGAAAGGATCCCTGGTACAGCTATCAGGGGACCGAAATCCCAAAGGATTCGGTTGGGGATGTGATGGTGCGGGTGCTTGGGACTGACAATTCGGTGCTGGCTACGCAGCGGGTGAATGTTAGCTTCTTTGTGCAGTCTAATCCGCCAACCACGATTACCAACGCTCCTTTTACCGGTGCCGTTCGTTTTCCGGCTGGTGCGACAAAAGTTCAGGTCGTTCGGCGGGATTCCGTTTTGTGGGAATCAGCCGTAGCTGCCGCGGCACCAACGATAAGTTCTGTCTTCGCCGATGCGACGGATACGGTGGATGGCCCGAAGACTATTGCCTGGTCAGCCAGTGCAACGAGCGGGGCAAATCTGGCCTATCTGGTGGAATACAATCCCGACGTCGACACATCTGGAACGGAGTGGATTGTGCTGGCAGCGGATATCACAGATTCGACCTGGAGTGATGACTTCTCGGAGTTGCCGGGCGGCAAAGCGGCACGGATCCGGGTGACGGCGACGGACGGGATTCTTGCCAGTTCGGCAGAGAGCAATTCCTTCAAGGTGCCGTTTAAAGCTCCCGAGATCTATCTGGAGGAGTTGGCAAGCCCGACGCTGAAACTTGGCCTCGATCTAAGATTGTCCGCCGAAGTGGAAGACAAGCAGGATCACTTTTTTCCGGATGCAAAACTGGTTTGGACTTCCAGTATTTCCGGTGCACTCGGGACTGGAACGGATATCGTAGCTAAGAAGTTGGCTGCCGGTGAACACACGATCACTTTCACAGCCACCAACTCGGCTGGTTTGAGCAGTTCTCAAAGCATCAAGGTCAGCGTCAAGTAGAAGGGCCGCTGTGATAGCGTGAGAGACAGGGATTCATGTTTTTCTATTGCCTCTTGTCGCTCTTCGCTGTTACGGCTAGTTCAGCCCCCAAGCCGGTCGATTTTCTGCGCGAGGTAAGGCCCATCCTGTCTGACGCCTGCTTCCAGTGTCACGGGCCGGACGAAGCGACGCGGATGGCGAAATTGCGGCTTGATACCAAAGAGGGGCTGGTTTCGAAGGCCAGTCAGATTGCCGCTCGTGTGACCGAGACCCGTGCGGCCCGCAAGATGCCCCCGCCACATGCCAAAGTGCAGTTGGCCGAAGTACAGATTGCGACGCTGAAGCGCTGGGTGGATGAGGGAGCTAATTGGCAGGAGCACTGGAGCTTTGTTGCACCGAAGGCACCGGCTATCCCTGCTGTGCAGATGGCGAAGTGGCCTCGCACCGATATCGATCGTTTTGTCCTGGCAAGGCTCGAACAGGAGAAGCTGAAGCCCTCGTTTGAGGCCGACAAGCCGACCTTGTTGCGCCGGCTGAGCTTCGACCTTACCGGCTTGCCGCCTACCCCGCAAGAGATTGATTCATACCTGTCAGACAAGAACCCTGGGGCTTATGAGAAGCAGGTGGACCGCTTGCTTGCGAGCCCTCGATTTGGCGAGAAGATGGCGCTGCATTGGCTGGATCTGGCTCGCTACGCCGATACACACGGTTATCACATCGATTCGCATCGCGACATGTGGCCGTGGAGGGACTGGCTGATTGGGGCTTTCAATCGCAATATGCCTTACGACCAGTTCACTGTCTGGCAACTGGCTGGGGATATGCTCCCCAATGCCACACGGGAACAAATGGTGGCTAGTGGGTTCAATCGCAATCACGTCATCAACTATGAGGGCGGTGCGATACCTGAGGAGTATCAGACCGAATATGTGATCGATCGCGTGGAGGCGACGAGCACGACCTGGCTTGGCCTTACGGTAGGTTGCGCCCGGTGCCATGATCACAAATACGACCCGATCAAGCAGAAGGATTTTTACCGGCTTTACGCTTTCATCAACAACGTCCAAGAGAAGGGTCTGGATGGACAGAATGGGAATGCCGCGCCGTTTCTGAAGCTACCCTCAATTACTCAGGACACGCTTGAGAAGGAAATGACGCAGGCCATTGCGGCTCGCGAAAAGCAGCTTGAGGCCGCCAAAGTTCCCGCATTGATGGAAGAGTGGGAAAAGAATAAGCTGGCCCGGATTGCTACGCCATCGAGAGAAGGGTTGCTGGCTCATTACGAGATGGAAGGTAACTTTAACGAGTCGAGCGGCACTTATCGACATGGCCGCTTTCTTGGGATTCCACCGACAGCGAACGATGGCCCGATCGGGCAGGCGGCATTGCTTGATTCCTCGGCTCGCATTGAGGTTCCTGCACCGGAGAACTTCAACGAAGACAAGCCTTTTAGCCTTGCGTTCTGGTTCCGGGGTGGCAACAAGCTGGAGCCGATGACGATTCTTTCGAAGAAGGACACGGCGGGGTTTGAGATCGGCAATGATGAAGTCTTCTCGATTGGGGATCTGCGCCGTGGGGCGCATCTGTTGATCCAACTGACGGCCAGCAATGGAGAGGTTGTTCGCTATAGCTCGAGGACTCCCTTCCCTTATAACGAGTTCACGCACTTCACTTTGAACCATAAGGGTAAAGGGGAGATCGAATTGATGGTGAATGGCGAGCCGGTTGAGTTAGTTTTGGGTTCAGCCAAGCGTGAGATCCGTTTTGCCAGTGCGGCTCCGTTTTTGTTTGCGAAGATGATTGGGTCCTTCGATGACATGCGCATCTACAATCGTCCGCTTCCAAAAGAGGAAGCGTATCAGCTTGCCGTTGTCGAGCCGGTGCGTTATCTGCTTTTTCACAGCGGGATCAAGCGTAACAAGGCGCAACTGGCTACGCTGCGCGATTTCTATTTGAAGTACGACGCTTCAGAAGAGGTTCAGAAGCTCTATGCGCGGCTCAATCAGCTTAAGGCTGAGAAGAAGGAACTGGACGAGCAGATCCCGTCGACGATGGTGATGAAGGAACTGGAGAAGCCTCGGGATTCGTTTATCCTCAATCGCGGACAGTACGATCAGAAGGCAGAGAAGGTAGATGCGGCGACTCCGGGCTTTCTGCCGCCGATGCCTGCGAATCTTCCCCGGAATCGTCTTGGATTGGCACAATGGCTGACGGCCAAGGACCATCCGCTTACCTCGCGTGTAGCGGTGAACCGTTTCTGGTCGATGTACTTTGGCAATGGCCTTGTAAAGACGGTGGAGGACTTCGGCAGTCAGGGTGAAATGCCGAGCCATGCCGAGTTGCTCGATTACCTGGCGACTTCGTTTGTGGAATCGAACTGGGATGTAAAGAAGCTGCAGAAGCAGATTGTGATGAGTGCGGTTTACCGGCAGAGTTCCAATGTGACGCCGGAGCTGAAAGAGCGTGACCCGGAGAATCGATTGCTGGCACGGATGTCGCGATTCCGGGTGCAGGCTGAGCTTGTCCGGGATAATGCGCTGGCTGTCAGTGGCCTGCTGAATGATGAAATCGGTGGGCGTAGCGTGCTTCCTTATCAGCCGCCGGGGCTGTGGGAAGAAGTGGCTTATGGGGCACAGTTTACGGCTCAACGATATGAACAATCGCACGGTAAGGATCTTTATCGTCGCGGGATGTATAGCTTCTGGAAGCGCACGCTGCCGCCGGCGAGTTTGGCTATCTTTGATGCGCCAGACCGGGAGAAGTGTCTGGCTCGCCGGGCGACTACCAATACGCCTCTGCAAGCGCTGGCACTGTGGAATGATGTGACCTATCTTGAGGCGGCGCGCAAGCTGGCTGAGCGCAGTCTGCGTGAAGCGGGGCCTGATGCCACCAAGCGGATCCGGTATATGTTTCGCCTTGCGACGGCGCGCTACCCCAACCCTCAAGAGTTGAAGCTGCTGAGTTCGACAACCGAGGCACAGCTTTCTGAGTACAAGGCGAACCCTGAGGCGGCACGGAAGCTGATCCAGACGGGGGAATCCAAGGTGGAAGCCAAAGATCCGGTTGAGCTGGCCACCTGGATGAGTATCGCCAGCGCCATTCTGAACCTCGACGAAGTATTGACCAAGGAATAACCGATGCAAGATTTCAGCTCCCGCCGTCACTTTCTCTCCGGCTTTGGCGCCACCGCGTTTGCGGCGATGGCCAACGAAAATCACAGCGCTGCGCCGCACTTTCCGGCCAAGGCCAAAAGTGTGATTTATCTGCATATGTCCGGGGGGCCTTCGCAACTGGATCTTTTCGACCCGAAGCCGGGTCTGAAGAAGTATCAGGGGCAGGATCTGCCGGCATCGATCCGTATGGGCCAGCGCATTACCGGGATGACGAGCGGACAATCGACGTTGCCCGTAGCCAGTTCGCTATTCAACTTTGCCAAGCGCGGGCAGAGTGGCATGGATATGAGCGATATCATCCCCTGGCATCACAAGATCGCCGATGATATTTGCCTGATTCGCAGTGTCAATACCGATGCGATCAACCATGACCCGGCGATCACTTTTATCCAAACGGGTTTTCAGCAGCCGGGGCGGCCGTGTATCGGATCGTGGGTGAGTTATGGCCTTGGGAGCGAAAACAAGAACCTGCCGGGCTTTGTGGTGATGATCAGCCAGAAGAGTGCGATCAATACCGATCAGCCACTCTTTAGCAGGCTTTGGTCAGCCGGCTTTTTGCCGTCAAGCTATCAGGGTGTGAAGTTCCGTGCCGGTGCCGACCCTGTCCTCTATCTGAATGATCCCGATGGCATGTCGAAGGACACCCGCAGGCGCATTCTCGACCTGAGCGCGAAGATGAACCAGATGCGTGGAGACACGAACGGGGACCCGGAAGTGGATACTCGCATCGCCCAGTATGAGATGGCATTCAAGATGCAGAGTTCGGTGCCGGATCTGATGGATCTGTCGAAGGAAACTGAAGCGACGTTTGATCTGTACGGTGAGGATTCTCGTAAGCCGGGCAGCTTTGCGCAGCAATGCCTGCTGGCCAGACGCCTGGTGGAAAAGGGCGTTCGCTTTGTGCAGCTTTACAATCGCGGATGGGATCAGCATAATGATTTGCCGCGCGATATTCAGTTGCAGGCCAAGGCGACGGATCAGGCTTCGGCTGCTCTGGTTCTGGATCTGAAGCAGCGTGGACTGCTGAAGGACACGCTGGTGGTTTGGGGTGGAGAGTTTGGGCGAACGGTTTATTGCCAGGGCCGGTTGACGGATACCAATTATGGACGCGACCATCATCCGCGATGCTTTTCAATGTGGATGGCCGGTGGAGGGGTGAAGCCTGGGACAATCATTGGGGAGACCGACGACTACAGCTACAACATCGTTAAGGATCCGGTGCATGTGCACGATATCCAAGCTACGTTGCTGCATTGCCTGGGAATCGACCACACCAGGCTGACCTATAAATTTCAGGGCCGCCACTTCCGCCTGACTGACGTGCATGGCAATTTGGTGAAGCAGGCGCTGGCCTAGCTACTGCAATACGATTACCTGGGACTTGGGATTCTGGAAGGCACCCACCTTGAGCGTTACGGGGACTCGTCCGCGCAGTCTGACGCCTTCCGGCACTCGCAGATTCACTTGCAGGAGGCCGGAGAATCCGGGGGCGGCTCCGGCGTAGAGTAGCTCGGCAGTCATGCCACCGACTTCGAGACTGGTGGGCAAGAAGGGGACTTGCAATCCAGCCGCTTCGCGGAGGAGGCCTTCGCCTGTGCCGTATAGGGTCAACACGTCGCCTGATCTTGCCGGTGTTGCATCACTGTTGAGAGTGCCATCCGGCCTCACAGCTACGATCAAGCCACTGGACTCGAAAAATGCGGGCGCGGCACCGACGACATCTATGGGCAGGCGGTGGATTAGCGCCCCGCCTACGCGTAATTCGACATTGACTCTGGTTCGCCCGGCGACGGGATAGGGCATCTGAAAGTTGACTTGCGTTTTACCGGCATAGCCGATGGGCGCAGACATTGAATCTACCGTCACTTCGGCCAGATCGGGCCGGGAAAGTTCTGCGGTTAGGAAAGAGAGCAGCTGCCCGGGAGCTACGGGGCCTTCGGCAAAACTTGCGGCGTGAACGATGCGTGCGCTTTGGAGGTTGCTCAAGATGATTTCGGCTGGGGGCTCGATGCGGCGGAGACGGTTGTTGAGCCGGTCGGCGACGACGAGGCTGCCGTCGGGCATGAGCGCGAGTCCAGCAGGCTCGTTTAGCGTCAACGCAGTGGCATCGCCTGAGTCGGCATTGAAGCCGTTCTCACCTGTGCGGCCGGCGACGATGGAGACATCGCCACTCAAGTTGATTTGCTGCACTCGATGGCGCTGCGATTCGGTGAACCATAGAGTTCCATTGGCAGAAACGGCCAGGCCTTCGGGATGGAG
>CAZZGS010000251.1:4588-6652 GCA_964653845.1 uncultured Bryobacter sp. | reverse complement strand
CATTGGGGACCATTTACCTTTGCCATAGAGATCATCCGGATTTGGTGTCGATTTGGTGTCAGCCTGACGCGTCACTGTGCCTTTTATTGGCATTTTTGCTCTTTTCCTGCGAACCAACCGACAGCCATCCATAGCGGGCTTCTTCAATACAGCGCTGCAAATGTACGGCTAACTCGTTAATAAAAAGGCCTTTACCCAGTTTTACGTCGCCAACTACGATTTCAAAAGCGCTCCCCTCTGCAGCCCAAATTTTCCGAAAAACGCAAAGAGACGGGTCAACTTCAAGCCGGCAACCGCACCGTGCAATACCAATACTGGCCTAGCCACCACATCAGCCAGACCACCCCACCACCCGCCGCGACCTCGAATGAATCGTCACCCGACTCCGCACCATCTGGACCTGTGCCACAAAGACCTCAAGCGACTGGACCGCAACCCCACTGCGACCTGCCGCTACCACAGCTCTTTTAAATCTCAGACACTAAAGCAGCGGGTGAATGCCCGTGCGGCGAAGAGAGCGGGCCATTCGCGCCATGTTCAATTGAGTCATCGGGCAACAGGAGGAACCGGCCTCGCCGTCTACTATCGGCTTCTGGACATCCCGGTGCCGTCGCTATAAGGTTCTTCGGTCGACGAGCGAGAATAGCGGCCCTTATCAGTCAAGGTCGAACGGATTTACAATCTTCACCCCGAAAGGGACAAAATCCTTCACATTGCGGGTTGCAACCGTTAGCCCGTTGGCGATTGCTACCGCCGCGATGAGTCCGTCTTCTCGAAGCTGGTTCGGCTTACCGGACATCAACCGAGCCCAGAGCCGGCAGGCGTCCACACTGATTGGCACCACTGGTATGGAGTCTCGCAGTTCGTCCAGCCAGACGTCGATCTCCGCCGCTTTGGCCGGATCCTGCCGGCGGGTCAATTCCACACCCTGCTGCATCTCCGCAAAGCTGAGCGCACAAACGGCGAAGTCCAAGGGGCCAATCTCTTTGAGCCAACTCACGACTCCCGGATGGGGCTTGGGTTTGCGGAGTTCGGAGACAACATTTGTGTCGAGCAGGAACCGCACTACAGATCCATTCGCCAGCGCCCGCTTCCGCGCTTAGGCAGGGGAAGATCAAACCTTGGCCCCGCCCCTAGTAACACTTCCATCGCGGAACGTTTAGCGTCGCCTTGTAATCGCCGCCATTCTTCAATCGGCACCAGAACCGCCGCCTCGACACCCCGTTTAGTCACCATTTGCGGTCCACAAGCTAAGGTTGTCTCTAGCAACTCGCTGAAGCGAGCCTTTGCGTCCTGCACTGCCCATTTCGTCATTGAAAGTCCTCTGACTAGTTATAGCACTAGTCAGAGTTATTGTTTCCTGGATCCCGGCAATTCCTCCAGCAAACGAACGAGCTTGGCAAACGTACCAGCTTGACGCGTGACAATATTTTTTACTCGCCTTTTTAGCCTCGGGGACAACCTCTTCAGACACCTTCGTCCCTGCACAAATCCATCAGACTGGTCCCAACTCTATCCTTGCGTTTTCCTCAATGATTTTGAAGGTTTCGTTTCCAATCCCAACTTCAATTTGTCTTCAGCCATCCCGCCCGCCTGTTGCTCCATTCGATCGGGATGTTCATAAGAATAGCCTTAGCTCTAAACCCAAGCTTCTTCGAGCCAGCCAGGATATTTCGGATTTCCGCTTGGGACGGGTTCACCTATCCCAACGCTGGAATCTGCCTCGAATGGGATTTCCCTCCGGCTACCCACCAGCATCTTCTCAGTTAATGGCGTCACGCCGAACCTACTTTTCTTCGACAACCGCGAGGCTGCCAAACAGCCCTGGACCAAAGAGGCTGGGTATTACGATTACCTCACCAACATCCAACGCAGCCTCAAGAAGAAACCACTCCGCATCGACGACCTGACGGAATTCGTCGACTGCTACAACCCCGAAAACCGCCACAAGCGCCAGCCCACCTGGAACCCCCACTCAAGCCCCGAAGGCCGCTGGCGCAAATACACCTACGAAGAACTCACCGCCCGCGACAAAACCAGCCTCGACCTCTTCTGGCTCAAGGA
>CAZZGS010000251.1:0-4578 GCA_964653845.1 uncultured Bryobacter sp. | reverse complement strand
ACCTCCCCGAGCCCGACCAGCTAGCCGAAGAAATCATCGAAAACCTCGAAGCTGGCCTAAACAGCTTCCGCGCCGTCCTCGCCAGCTTGAATCATGGAAAATAGAAACCGAAGGTGGTCCGCACCCGCTCTTAAATCTAGGCTGCATATCGGGCTTGGCAAGATAGACTAGTGATTACTTCAATTTTCACTAAGGAGTTCCAATGGATTTAGCGCGGGTGGTTGCACGCCCGGAGCAGGCACCTAACACCGGAGCAACCTTCTATAGATGTGCGCTTCAAGTGAATCCCGGGAGATACCTTGAGCGCTTTCGTGGCCAAGATCATGGCTTGGGTCAAGAATACGCTGAGCAGATCATTTCGAAGTGCCTGGCCGTAGGGATTGCCGCAATTGGCATTACCGACCATAACGATTTTAGCAGTGTGCCTGAGTTTCAAAAACTGGCAGCCGGTCGCGGTCTTACCGTCTTTCCAGGGGTAGAAGTAGCCTCCGCAGAGGGTATCCATCTGCTTTGCCTATACCCTCCCGATACCCAATCAGATCAATTGGCTTTACACTTGGGAAACCTCGGAATCACGCGCCCTGGCCCATCCTCCGATCTATCCATTTTAAAGTTCAATGTGCTGTTGAGTAAGGTCAGGGAACAGGGAGGTGTCGCAATTGCCGCCCACATCACCAATGACAAAGGACTGCTGCGTCAGGTTTCCGGACAGGCGCGAGCGCAACTTTGGAAGGACGAAAACCTCATTGCAGTTCAGATCCCTGGAAAGATCGAAGATCTGGAGCAGCACTTCAAGAAAATTATCGGAAATAACGACCCCGAATATCGTCGATCCACACCTGTTGGAATCTTGAACGCAAGCGATGTTGACGAACCGTCCGATCTGGAGAAATCGTCCGCCTCAACGCTGATCAAGATGTCCTCACCTTCGATCAGTGGCCTCAGGCAGGCGTTTCTCGACCCGAATTCTCGAATTCGTCTGAATACAGATGAAGCGCCACACGGACATACAAAATTCAAGAGCATTTCCTGGCAAGGCGGATTCCTCGATGGGGTCTCAATCGATTTCAATGAGAACCTGAATGTCCTGATTGGCGGGCGCGGTAGCGGCAAGTCAACTGTGATTGAAAGCCTTCGTTATGCTCTTGATCTCAGCCCTCTCGGAGAAGATGCTTCCAAAGCTCACAAAGGCGTCCTTCAGAATGTGCTCAAGAGTGGCACCAAAATTACGCTTCACCTAAGCTCGCCTCACCCCTCCGCGAGCGATTACACAATCGAACGCACCGTTCCCAATCCGCCGGTAGTGCGCTGCGGCACCCAACTCTTGCGGCTCGCACCTGGAGACGTTGCCCCAAATGTCGAGGTTTACGGTCAGCATGAGATTTCAGAACTCGCCAGGAGCAAGGAGAAGCTCACCAATCTCCTTTACCGTTTCATCGATGACGATCATAATACCAACGATCAAATGGCGGCTGTGAGGAAAGGCTTGGCTCAGTCGCGTCAGCGCATCGTCGAGACCCAAAACGAAATTGCCGAGGCTAAAGAACGCCTCTCGGAGTTGCCCGCTCTCGAAGAGGCGCAAAGACGCTTCCAACAGGCCGGTCTTGAAAAGAAACTAAAGACCCGCAGCCTCCTGGTCCGCGAGGACCGCCTTCTGCATACCGCGATGGAACGATTGCAATCCATTGAGACGGCTGCCGGCTCTTTGAAGCGCACACTTCCTCTCGACATCGCCTTCCTGTCACCCAAAGCATTGGAGGAACTCCCAAACCAGATCTTGTTGCAGAAGGCAACAAAGATTCTGGATGAAGTCTCAACAGAAGTGAGTCGAATCTCACAAGCCTTGAACCAGACCCTGGAGAAATGCGCTTCGGAACTTCGACACCTTCGATCCGAATGGGAGCAAGAGAAGTCCAAGGCGCAACAGGAATACGAACAGTTGCTTCGGGAGTTGCAGAAGGACCGCATCGACGGCAATGAGTTCATCCAATTGCGAGAACAGATGGAACGGATGCGTCCAATTCAGGAGCGCCTATCCATTCTGGAACGAACGCTCGTCGAGCAACAATCAATCAGGTTCCGCTTGATCGCCGAATGGATAGATCTCACCGGGCAGGCTTTCCGCCGCATCGAGAAGGCGGCCAAGAGTGTCACGAAGGCACTCAAAGGACGAGTCAAAGTTACGGTCATGGCAGGTGGCAATCGGGAACCGTTCGAGACCTTGCTGAAGCAGCAAGTTGGCGGTCGCTTACAGGAGAGCCTCGTCAAGTTGGCAAATGAGGCCAATTTTTCGCCCATTACTTTCGCCTCTGCCTGTAGAGCCGGCAGGCCGGCCCTCATCGACAAATTTCACTTGAGTCAAACTCAGGCAGACAACCTGGCCAATATGGGGCCAGACCTCATCATGAGGATCGAAGAACTTCACTTGCCTCCTGTGACGATCATCGAGTTGAATACCGCTCACGATTTGCAAGAACCAAACTGGCAGTCGCTCGACCTACTCTCAACTGGGCAGAAAGCCACTGCTGTATTGCTCTTGCTCCTCCTCGATTCCGATGCCCCTTTGGTGGTCGACCAACCTGAAGATGACCTCGACAATCGGTTTATATCTGAAAGTGTGGTTCCTAAGATGCGGGACGAAAAACTCAAACGCCAGTTTATTTTCGCCACTCACAACGCCAACATCCCAGTCTTGGGCGATGCGGAGTTGATACTCGCGCTGACTCCAAACGGCGAGGCCGGCCAAGGTACTGCCTCCATCCAGCCTGAGCATCGGGGCTCCATCGATTCTCCCTCTGTCCGTGCGAAAGTGGAAGAAATTCTCGAAGGTGGAAAGGAAGCGTTCGAGAGCAGGCGCCGCAAGTATGGTTACTAATGACTAAAACTGAATTGTTGGAAATCATCGCCAATGGGGAGAACTCTGGCATCGAGTTCAAGCGCGACACAATCGACAATCGCGCGCTGGCAAAGGAACTCGTCGCTTTCGCAAACTTTGACGGTGGACATCTGCTCCTTGGTGTAGAAGACGACGCTTCCGTCTCCGGCATCACTCGCGACAATGTCGAAGAGTGGGTTATGAATGCTTGCCGTGACAAGATTCGGCCTGAACTCATTCCGTATTTTGAGATCATCCGCAACGTCGACGGTGACAAATCAGTGGCTGTAGTCAGCGTCAACCGCGGCTATGATGTGCATCCACTATGGCACGACAATCATCGGACCTACTACATCCGTGTAGGAACCCAATGCCGGGAGGCAAGCACGGAAGAATTAAAGAGGCTGTTCCAGCAGCGGGGATCAATTCGCTTTGAAGTTCAACCCATCTCCGGTTCGTCGATTAGGAATCTCGATCTCCGCCGTCTCAAGGAGTATTTTGAAGTTGTGCGCCAACAGCAATGTCCCGCAATAGACGATGAATCGGCATGGCTTCCATTGCTCATCAATACCGAACTGATCATGGAAGGTGACGAAGTCAATCCAGCAACTGCGGCTGGAATTTTGCTTTTTGGCCGAACCCCAAATCGGTACTTGCCTCAATCTGGCATCGATGCGGTCGCATACGCTGGAATCGAAAAAGACGTTGCGGCAGTGGAACGGGTCCCAATTCGTGGCGCGATGGTTCGATTGGGTTCAGAAGGCGAACCGGTAGAGAATGGACTCTGGGAAGCCGCGAGGACTTTTCTGAAGCGCCATTTGTCACAGGAAATGCTCGATGGACAGGATCGTCGAATCCAGCGTTGGGACATTCCAATCGAGGCGCTGAGGGAAGCACTCATCAATGCCCTCGTTCACCGGGATTACCTGCTCTCTGCAACAACCATTGAACTTTCGATCTTTGCTAACCGTGTTGAAATTGTTTCTCCCGGCCGTCTGCCGAATGGAATCAATCCAGACCGGATGAGGGCCGGATGCCGAGCCGCCCGTAATCAACTGTTGAAGGATACTATGCGGGACTATGGGTACATGGAACACATGGGTCTGGGCATCCCACGCAAGATCGTCCCGTTGATGCGAAGTCACAACAACACAGAACCACACCTTATTGTTGGTGAGGAGCAATTCACAATTGCGCTTTCAAGAACCCTTCGCTCCTGAACGTTGATGCGCTTCAAGATTTGTGGATTTGTGGACAGCCTGCTGAGTCACTATGCGTTTTATCGGCCTTTTTGCTGTTTTTCTCTGAACCAGCCGCGTGTCAAGCCAAGTAGGTCCCTTCATCTCAGCGCCGGATATATGCGGCTAACTGGTTAATAAGAAATGCCTTCACCCGGATTTAAACCGATAGCTACAATTCCAGACTGCATCCTCTCTACAACCCAAATTTCCCGAAAAACCCAAAGGGACGGGTCGACTTCAAGCCAACACACGCGCCATCTCATACCAATTGATTCCAAGACTGGTTCCAAGCTGTAGCGCACCCTGGAATAAACCCCAATAAAAACAGCCTCACGGCCTTACCCTGCCGCCCCTCCCTCGATCGGGATTTTCGGGATTCCGCGCTGGAACAGGCCAACGCCCTACCCTCTTGGCATCAATGCCTTCGTAATACCCCACTCAAACGCAGGTCAAAATTCTCGA
>CAZZGS010000250.1:0-6661 GCA_964653845.1 uncultured Bryobacter sp. | reverse complement strand
GGCGTTGTTCTCATCCTCAGATATGTCATAGATCGTAACGATGTTCGGGTGAGACAAGATACCGGCCGATTGGGCCTCCCGCATCAGACGGTCGCGCAAAATAGCCCGTGCCTGGTCATCGCCGAGTTCATCGAGACGGATTGTCTTGATGGCGATTCTGCGTCCAATTGCCGGATCGAAGGCACGGTAGACGATCCCCATGGCTCCGCGCCCGAGTTCGTGCTCCACTTGATAGCGACCAATTTTATGCATCAGCCCGTGAAATGAGTTTCCCACAATCATTGGGATGCCAAAATAGAAAGGTTCATGCCTGAGAATCGTTTGAAACATTACGCCGCCTTGCTGTTTCCGGTTTTGATATCTATTTACCTCTACCGCCGCAGCTTCAGGATCTGGTTCCTCAACGATGATTTCGCCTGGCTTGGGCTCGGCCTGAGCCTCTCGAACGGCTCGGATCTCTTGAACGCACTCTTCAGTCCAATGGCGCAGGGAACCATCCGGACACTGAGCGAACGGCTTTTCTTTCTGGCCTTTGAGCGGATCTTTGGACTTGAATCTTTGCCGATGCGGATTTTTGAGTTCGCAATCCTCGCTGTTGCTCAAGTTCTGCTTGTACTGGTCCTCAAACGCCTATCTGGAAGCCTCTCGGCCGGGGTTTGGGCATCCGCGCTCTGGAGCCTCAATTTTGGTCTTACTGTAGCCATGGCCTGGTTATCTGCCTTCAATCAGATTTTGCTCTCTGCACTCTTTCTCGGCGCATTCTATTGTTTCTTACGCTACGCGGATTCAAAGGAAGGCAAATGGCTGGCTGGCACATGGATCTGCTACCTGCTGGGCTTCGGGGCACTAGAGAGCATTATCGTTTTCCCAGGCGTGCTTCTGGCCTGGGCACTGCTTCTTGATCGCAGCAAATGGCGAATCACACTGCCTTTCTTCGTCCCTGCCCTTCTGTTTACGGCTGCTCACCTCTTCTGGATCCCAAAGGCTAAAGATGCGGCCGCATACCGTCTCTTCTTTGACCTCAGTCTCTTCGAATCTGTCTCGATTTACTGGCAATGGCTTTTTGCTGCGGTTCGCATTGAGAAGTTCGGCCCTGATTGGGCCTGGTTGGTCACACCCTCCAACTGGCTCCTCACCCCGGCTGTGCTGGGATTTATTGTCTTGCGCACCTGGCGGCGAGATTTCCTGCCACTGTTCTGCCTTGTCCTGAGCATCGCCTTAATCGCACCAATGCTGCCGCTGAGAGACCATCGCACGGATTACTACCTGGCCAGTGCCTCGATCGGAATCATGATGGTTCTCGGGCTCATCACCATCCGGCTCCCCAAGCCGGCCTCCCTGTTGCTCATCCTCTACATTGTCCCCAGCTTCATCGTGCAGCAGGCGACCTTCGAGTGGTATCTGGATCGGACAGCCCCCATTCGCCCGCTCATTCGTGGGCTGCAATATGCGGTCCAGACTCATCCCGGCAAATTGATTCTGGTCGACGGAATCACTGAGAGCACCTATGAAAGCGCTCTGGCCGATGAGGCGCTTCGCTTGATCGGTGCCCAAAACATCAGGCTCGTCCCCGGCTCAAAACCCGTCGGCAACCCGTTAACAGTTGCCCCGGAAACAGCAAGAATCGCCTTTGAAAAAGAGGCAGTCACCGTCTACCAATTCAATGGATCCATCCTCCAGGACGTTACCCGGGAATGGGAACGTGGACGCGCGCTCAAACTCTCGACAGGGCTTTCGCCGGAAATTCTGGCCGGAGACCCAATCTTCAATCCACAGTTTCTGGCCGGTTGGTACGGTATCGAGGACGGGCATCGCTGGCTCTCGGCCAAGGGCTCAGTACAGGTTGGTGGACCATTTGCAAAGAATGCACAAGTCACCTTAAAGGCTTATGCTCCAACAACTTTGGGGAACATTGAACTTAGGATTGTCTGCGGGGGAAGTCTAATCCATACGGCGAAGGTCAGCCCGGGAGATGTCGAAATCCGATTCGCACTTCCCCAGAGCCTACAGAATGCTCAATCGTTAGTTCTGGAACTGGAAGCTTCCAAGACTGTCCGACCCCAAAGCGATGAGCGTAATCTGTCCCTCGTCTTCGGCCAGATCTCAATTCGATAATTGAGGCAACAAATTGCGGCTATTTTGCGTCTGTTTGAAAACGAGACTAACGATCTCAGAAAAAAAACCGATAACCAAAGGCAGACGTCTACACTATGCATCTAGATTCGTGTAGACTTCTCCCGGTTTTCGGGGCCAGATCTTTGAATTTTTCTCGCTGTTGACCCAAAGTCGTCCCCTGTGACGCGTCTAAAAAGAAGACGAAAATTTCTTCAGTTCTTCTAAATTAGATAGCAACTGGGGCTTGACAGCCGTGTTATACTTTCTTGAAGTCGTTTGACTACCCGCGCCCAGCATAAGCGTCCGTTAGGAATTGTGTGTGCTTTTAAGGCCTTGGGAAGTAAATGGCAACCTGCCTCGCAGCATCGCAATCGTCGTGGAGGACGCAAACGGCAACCTCCGGCGGATTGAAAGAAATCCATGCGATAGCAATCATCTTGCAAAGTGATTCCGGCGGATTTGACATGAGCTGAAGATTATTGTGGCTTAATTCGATATGAGCATCGACCACTAAGATTTTTTTGAAACTTTCGCCTGATTTTCTCGTCTGTACAGTAACAAGAACGAAGGCAATCGACAAATGAATGGATGAACAGCCTGAAGAGATGGTCAGACAAACCGGTCTGGCGGGTGACGGATGGCAGGAATGGCTCAGACCGAGCCTTCCACTAGGTAAAAGAACGAAAAGGAAAAAATAAAATGACAAAGTCAGAACTCAACAAATTGAAGGACACTCTCGAAAAGAAGCAGGCCGAACTGCTCAAAGTGATTGTAAATCGTGAAGGGATCGAAATCGAAAAGAGCCCCGATGCCCTTGACGAAGTACAGCACGCTGCCGAGCGCGAACTCGCAATTCGCAATCTCGACCGCGACAGCGCCTTGCTGCGGAACGTCCGCGCCGCGCTCGTTCGCTGCGCAGACGGCTCCTACGGTGTCTGCATGCACTGTGAAGAAGACATCAGCCCCAAGCGCCTGAACGCCGTACCGTGGGCTGGCTTCTGCATCACCTGCCAGGAAATCGCCGACAAAAACCAGGCCATGGGCCAAGAGAGCTTCGACGACATGCTCGTCTCGGCATAAACACATCCCAGGAGGCATTGCCCGCAATTGGCAGTCCGCCCCCTTTCCGCAAGCACAATTGCAGAGAAAACCGCTTGAGCCTTAGGCTCCGGCGGTTTCTTGTTTTGGGCCTTCTTGCCTCAGGTACGCAGTAGTTAAGGACGCAGGAGTTCGAGCATCCCGATCAATTCTTCAATTTGCTCGGGCTTCAAGCGTTCCATCTGTAATGCATGGAGATCCAGCAACGGCTGATCCAATTGAGCGAGCAAGTCGAGACCCCCCTGAGCGATCTTAACCATGACCACCCGGCGGTCTGTAAGCGAACGCGAACGCACAATCAAATTTCGAGTTTCCAGACGGTCGAGAAGACGGGTAATATCCGGATCGTGGGAAATCATCCGCTGCGCTGCTTCGGTGCAGTTAAGGCCAGCCTCTCCCGCTCCACGCAGGATTCGCAGGATGTTGTATTGAGTAGTTGAGATGTTTGAACTTTTGAAAAGTTCACCCAATCCCTGCAGCAGGTATTCGTAACTCCGGGCCAGGTTCAGAAACGCTTCTTCCTCACGGCAGCTGAAGGGTTTGGTTTGTGAGATTTCTGCGGCTATCTTGCCGGGCATGCTTCCATCATACTGATCATTGCGGATTCGAACGACGATTTCCGCTCGCAGGACGATCATATCGGTTTGGTAACACTACCGTGGAGCCTTCACGAGAAAAGTTCTCGTATTCGCGACCTTGGTAGGAGTAGCGAACGTAGAGTTCCTTATCCATTGAAGGATAAGGGTCTCCACCCATCGTTGAATTGTCCACTCGAAGCTTCAACTGGTCCCCACGAATCGCTTCACGAAGCAAATCAGTCACCATGTTGCTGCGCCCTCGGGCGCGATACTCAGCCACCAGAATCACCAGTTGCGAGCTCGACACCGGCATGGCTGCCCTTCCACCACTCTCAGGAAGGATAAGTTGAGAATTCTCAGCAACGGTGACCGCGCGACGCTGATCCTGATAGCTATAGTCAACCCGTAAACTCTTGCGCACGGCCGGCGCTGGGTCGCCGCCCATCGTCGTGTTGTTCACCTCCAGCTTGACGCTATTGCCGGATATCTGTTGACTCAATAAGGCTGTGACGTCACGCCAGCGGGTTCCTTCTCCATATTCGGCCTTGACGATCTCAAGGGCGCCACGAACAGGCCGGGAATTCCCGCCCCCGAACAAACCTCGCCCGGGCTCCCCCAAACGTACATAAGCCAGATCCTGAAAGTTGTCCGTGCGTGTCCGGCCGCGAAATACATAACGTACGCGCAGTGTTTTCTGAACTCCGGGCATTGGATCACTCAAGGTCTCGCCATCGACTCGAAATTCAACTCCGTTACCACGTACGAGGCCTTGGACGCGTGCCGTCACATCCTCCCATCGGTTGTCCGCCCCATATTCTGCCTTGATGACGAGAAAGCTGGGCCCCATGATCTGGGCCAAGGCGGCCAGGCTCCAGCCTGCCAGCAGAATCAGTACTTTCATGCAACGTCCCAAGTGTTGGATTAGAGCCGCTCCTCGGTGGCAGCCTGAAGAGTTACTTGAACCTTCATCCGCTTGCCACCACGAATCAACTCCACCTCTACCGTATCGCCCGCGCGCTTGCCGCGCAATGCCCTCGGGATCGAATTGGCGTCTTCCGCCCTGCGGCTATTGATCGAAATAAGCAAGTCGCCGCCAATGGCCACTTCGTAACGGCCAATCACAACAGCCTTATTGCCTCCACGAATCCCAGCGGTGGCCGCAGAAGATCCGCGACGTATGGTCTGCACCAAAAGCCCGCCCTCGGCAGGATAGCCCAACTCCTGAGCCAGCTCACCCCCGATAGGCAAAACCGTAACGCCCATGACAGGGGGTGCATACTTCTTGCCGCTGGCATAGGAATCGAGCATCTCGCGAGCCCGGTTGATGGGCATCGCAAAACCAATCCCGATCGAACCAGCCTGACCAAAAATCGCAGTATTAATTCCAATGACATTGCCTTGCGAATCGAGGAGTGGCCCACCGGAATTGCCTGGATTGATCGATGCATCTGTCTGAATCATGCCCTCGAGCGTGCGCCCATTCTCATCCCCGATCGATCGGGCAACAGAACTCACGATACCCGTAGTGAGGGTTCCTTCGAGGCCAAAGGGATTTCCAATAGCCAGAACCTTTTGCCCAATTTGTACCTTATCGCTATCGCCAAGCTTGAGGTAGTTGAGCTTGTCACCCTT
The DNA here is from genome assembly GCA_964653845.1 of uncultured Bryobacter sp. Lineage (GTDB taxonomy): Bacteria > Acidobacteriota > Terriglobia > Bryobacterales > Bryobacteraceae > Bryobacter. The sequence continues at coordinate 1,238 of CAZZGS010000250.1, read as the reverse complement.
GAGATCTACCTGAATCAAAGCCAGATCGTTATCCGGATCTTTGTCGAGCAAAGTTGCGCGATAGTTCTTCTTGTCTGGGGTGGTTACAGTCAACTCCTGCGAACCCGAAACGACGTGCAAGTTCGTCAGGATCTGCCCACGGTCATTCACTGCAAAGCCGGAGCCAGTAGACTTGGACGGATAGACACGCAAGAACCAGTCCTGCTGCAGCGTTGTCGAGGTGATGAAGACGGTCGCCGGATGCGACATCTTGTAGATCTCGACATTGTTGTTTTCGTCGTTAGACAAGCCTGCACCTTGCGTCACCGAAGGGCCTGACCAAAGTGGTGCATTGACAGCGCTGCCAATCAGATTGCGAGGGTTCCATCGGGCCACAGAGGTAGCGTAGATAAATCCGCCGACCACCACAGCGACAACGGCCAAAATTCGAAATTTCATACTGAGAGACTCCGTAGCGCAGCATAAACCGCGCGAGTTTGTTCAAGCGTCGATTCCATCGTTCCTGATGTATCGATTAAGTAGTCGGCAAATTGCTTCTTTTCTTCCATTGGCATCTGCTTGGCGATCCGGCGGCGAGCCTCCTCCGGCGTCCAGCCGGATCTCGCCACAGCCCGTTCCACCATCAATTCCACCGGGCACCAGGTCACAATCAACTTGTCAAAATTCTTGTAATTCCCAGTCTCAACCAAAATCGCAGCTTCGACAATGGCGATCGCTTCGCCTTCAGAAGCTCTCACCCCCGCCAGCCACTGCTCCTCATAAGCAAATACGGCGGGATGGATGATCGCGTTCAACTTATCAAGCGCTCCGCTTTCATTAAATACGACCATCCCGAGGCGTCGTCGCTCGATATTTCCATTGTGATCCAAAATCGCACGGCCAAAGGCGCTCACTACGGGCTCATAACAGGGACCTTCTTTTTCAAGAAGTTTATGGCCCAATTCGTCGGCCTTTAGCAGATGGCAGCCGAGCCTGACGAGTTCCGCAGCTACAGTCGATTTACCAGTCGCCATCCCGCCTGTCAATCCAACCTGCAACATCAGCCACGCCGCCCTTCGGCAGCCTGCACCGTATTCGACATCAGCATCGCAATCGTCAGCGGCCCCACACCTCCAGGCACAGGAGTATAGGCAGAGCTTAGCCGCGCCATCGCCTCAGGGTCCACATCGCCGGTCAATCGTCCGTCCACACGGTTCATCCCGACATCAATCACCACGGCACCGGGCTGGATGTGATCC
>CAZZGS010000249.1:2391-6671 GCA_964653845.1 uncultured Bryobacter sp. | reverse complement strand
TCATGCTCATCGCTCTGCCAGTATCGAGACGGATAGGGAAGCTTCGTTTCCTTTTTGGGATCTGCGCAGGAATGTGAAGTGGGGCTCTGCGCAGGAATGTGAAGTGGCCCCAATTTAACCGGGGTTTCACCTTCGGCCACCACTCGCTGAGAAAGCTGATTGTTGCAGTGGCTTGATGAGGGAATCCGCAATAATTGTCCTCGGTGCCGATTCCTTGGGGCGGTCGCACAAGCGACTAGAAATATCTAATTTCATTGCAGTTTCCAGCTATCCGTCCGCTTTTTGGCGACATCATTCCGAAGCGCTGAGGATTGACCATCAACAGGCTTTTTGGATTCTCAGCAATACCGCCTTCATTCTTTAAGCCCCACAAAATGGGCGTGCACATCACATTTTGGCTCAGAGCCCTTTTTCGTTTGATGGAGGAAGAAGAAATCGTCGGCCACGTGGCAATGTGGGATACGTGGGAGCGTTTTCCAAGGGCTGTGGGACGGCGAGAATGCGAGATATTTGAGGCATGGTGCACACCATTATTCTGACTGAGGCATTTGCCGAGGCTGCTTTGAAGGGTGGGCATACAGTAGTGTTCATGGATGAAGCTGGGCGGTGCGTCGAAGAATGGCCGAATGGGGAGCGCTTTGAGATCCGTTTGGACCCTTCCCAGCCTCGGGAATCACATCGCGTCGTACTTCGCAAATTGACATCTAGCGCCGATTGACGTGCCAACTTTTACTTTGGTGGCTGGCCCGAATGGATCGGGCAAAAGCACAGTAACCGCTGCGCTTGCTTTCGAAGCCCAGACAAGCGCAATTGACCCCGAGCATCCGTCTCGCGTGGCGATCACTGCGGCACGGCAAGCCATAGTTCGATGTAAAGCCATGGTCTCCAACCAAGAGAGCTTCATTTTGGAGAGCACGCTCGCGGGAAGCTGTACCTCAGGTTATCGGTAGAAATTTCTCTGGAATTCAAAAAATCCTGAAAAGGCAAATGAGTGCGCGGCTTGCCCGTTGCACAGGAGCTATCCGAAGGAAGAGTTGTTGAGCTTGACGAATCATACGGTGGTATCGTTAGCCATGGGCGCAGCAACATTGGACGATCTCTTGGACCCCCTTAGCAAGTGTCTGGATGCGGAGTCCGCTCGGCGAGTGGTGGATTTGCGCGTCGCGGAGCCGGTGCAAGGACGCGTCGCCGAGTTGGCACAGCGAGCCAACCACGGCCAGCTTAGCCTGGATGAGCGGAACGAGTACGAAGCCCTGGTGAATGCCGAGGATTTGATTTCGATTCTGCAGTTGAAGGCCCAGCAGCAGCTTTCCCGCATCCGCTAAGATCGCGGGTAAATCGTTATGGAAATGGCTCTGCGGGAATTGGTTCGGAGGCGCGCGCAGGACCAGTGTGAGTATTGCAGGCTGGACCAGCGCCACAGCCGCCTGGCGTTTCATCTCGAGCATATTGTCGCCAAGCAACATGGCGGTGGTGAGGCTGAGGATAATCTCGCACTTGCCTGCCATCGTTGCAACTTGCACAAGGGCCCCAATCTTTCGGGTATCGACCCGGACACGGGAACTCTGGTTCCACTGTTTCATCCCCGCCGGGATCTGTGGCGGGAACACTTTGAACTGCGCAGCATTAGAATCGAGGGGCTAACGCCAATTGGCCGAGCCACGATTCAGGTCCTGGCCATGAACGACGCTCGCAGGGTGGAATTGCGCATAGCGCTGGGGATGACCTAGTCGCTAATGCCGCAACCGTCTTCTGAAGGGTAGGTCGTTGGTCGTCAGTTGTCGGGGCGCTCGACTTTTGCTGTCATCAAAACCGCTTAGGTCAGACAGTCAATCCACGGTATGCGGCTGTCGCTGCGATGATGAGATCTGGCTGCCTTCTTCGCAAGCCCAGCTTGCAATTTCAACCAAAGCCAGCGCATCTTCGCGGCTTGCCGGAATGCGCTGGTAGGCCAAGCGCTCATCTTGCTCCAAATCCAGGATGCGCATCCGCTTCAAGTGGAGGCGGAGCGCATCGCGTATCAAAGCTGAGCGATTGATGTTGTGCTTCCTGGCCGCAAGATCGGCCTCTTGCAGCAAGTCAGCATCGAGCACGACTTGAACTGTCTGCATATTCAAAAAGTATCCTACACAAAATACAATGGGCAAAATTACGAAAGATTTTGGTGAGGTGGGCCCGTTAGCTGATTATGAGAATGGTTGAGTCTTAAAGCTTTACTGGGTTAGTTGCCAGCTGTCTTGGTAGAATTCAAACAGAAAAGCCAATAAGACAAAGAGTGACGCATCGGGCCTTCCTCGAATCGCGGCCAAGCGGCTCGGCATTTGGCCAACAAGCCTCAACGAGAAGATGATCCAACCAGCGATCTCCGTCAAAGATCTTTGAGCAAAGGGCATAGGAGAACGGGTAACATGACAAAAGACTTTCCAGTGGTTTGTGTGGGCGGATCGGCTGGTGGGCTGGACGCCTATATTCGCTTACTCAAGAACCTGCCTGCCGATACGGGTGCCGCGATTGTCATCGTGAATCATTTGAGAACGGTTGCCACCATGCTTCACGAAATCCTGCCACAGTATACGCTCATGCCAGTGGAATTGATTACGGAAGAGTTGAGCATCCGGCCCAACCACGTCTTCATCATCCCCGAACAGCGCGATTTGCATGTACAAGACGGAGAGTTTCGCCTGGAGCCGATTTCAAAGCCCAGGGGCTGGCCGGATGTGATCACGGTTTTTCTTCAATCCCTGACGCAGCACTGGGACGGGAAACTGATCGCAGTCATTGTGTCCGGCTATGATGGCGATGGGGCCGCTGCACTTTGTGGCATTCAAGACGTAGGTGGCATCACGATTGCGCAGAAGCCCGAAACAGCGGTGCAGCCGGACATGCCGGAGAGTGCCATTGCGAGTGGTTGCATTGATTTTGTGCTTTCAGCGGAAGATATCGGCCGTGAAATTGGGCGGATCGCGAACGCTGCGAAGGCTTAGCCTATCCCGCTTGCGGTAAGCAGTGTTTCGGCGAAAGGCCAGATGGGATCTATCCATTGGGCTTCCACGTCAAAGCCGGATGCCGACGTGATGTTTTGCACTTCGCTAAGGGAATACTTGTGGCTGGCTTCTGTCCAGATGGATTCGTTGGCTTCGAAGGTTACTGTTATATCCGCTGCAGGGATGCTTACGGTTTGCTTCGTCAGAGAGAGGAGATGCATCTCTATGCTGCGGGTCTGTTTGTTGAAACGGGCTTGATGTTTGAAGCGGTCGAGGTTGAAGTTGGCGTCCAGATCGCGATTGATTCTCGCCAGCAAGTTTAAGTTGAAGGCGGCCGTTACTCCGAGAGGGTCGTCGTAGGCGAGGAGCAATTTGTCGATTGGCTTTTCGAGGTCTGTGCCTAGCAAGAGGGCGTCGCCCGGTTGGAGGATTTGGCGGACTTCGCGCAAGAACATGGAGTCTGCCGGGTGGCTGAAGTTGCCGATGGTGCTGCCGAGGAAGAGGACGAGGATGCGCTGGCCTTTGGTTCGCATGGCCGCCACTTCATGAAGGCCTTCGATATATTCGCTGGCGAGGGCGATGATCGATACAGATTCGATGTCTGATAGCTCTCGGCGACAGTCGGCCAGAGCGGCTGGGGAGATATCGATTGGGATGTAAGTGATATGACCTCGTGGGGTCAGGGCATCGAGAATCGAACGGGTTTTGCGTCCGCTGCCACTGCCGAGTTCGCAGACAAGGACGTCGCCGGGGATTTGCGCGGCGATACTTCGCGCGTGTTTCTGGAGGAGGCGTTCATCGGCTTTGGTAAGGCCGTATTCGTGGAGCTCGCATATGGCTTCAAATAACTTAGAGCCTAAAGCGTCGTAGAGGAACTTGGAGGAGAGTTCTTTTTGTCCAGTGAGGTTTAGGCCTGCGCGAACATCGGCGGCAAAGCTGGTGATTGGGGGAGCGGCAACGGCGTGAGTCATATTGGGGATTTTGCTTTTCTATTCGTTGCCCGCGCAGCGGAATGCTGAGTAGGCGTATTGGTAATGGGGTTGGAACCAGTTACGGAAGGAAGGCCGCAACATGCATTTTTCAGTTCGCGGAGAGCCTCCCTTTAAGACGTAGTGATTGCCGTCGAAGAAGTCGGCTGAGTATCCGGGGTAGAAGGAGAAGGGGGCAAAGCCGGGTAGCGGGGCGAATTGGGTTGAGGTCCATTCCCAGCCGTTGGCGATTAGTCCTTCGACGCCCCATTGACTGCGGGATGCCGGGAATGCGTTGACGGGAGTGGGGTCCCAACGTTGCATGTCG
>CAZZGS010000249.1:0-2381 GCA_964653845.1 uncultured Bryobacter sp. | reverse complement strand
TTGGTGCGCCTTGGGGGGCGCGGTGCCATTCTGCTTCTGAGGGAAGTCTGCGGCCGACCCAATTGGCATAGGCTGTGGCTTCGGCGTGGCTTACGTAGACGGGCCAGTCGAGGGGCATGGGGATCTCTTCGACGAAGGCGCGGTAGATGAATTGGTCATCGTGCGGCTTCCAGAATGCTGGGTGGGTGATTTGGTTTTGTTGTTGCCACTGCCATGTGGGCTGGCTCCACAAGTTACGATTCTGATAGCCTCCTTGCTGGACAAATTTCAGGTATTGTCCGTTGGTGACCTTGTAGCGATCTATTGAGAAGGCTTCCACTTCTGTTTGGTGGCCTTGGAATTCGTTGTCCCAACCGAAGGTGGCTGAGTCTGAGATGCCGAGGTTGGCTTGCCCGGCAGGGATTTGAATTGTTTGCTGGTGCAATGGTTGGCTTGTTGGGGCCTCTATTTGAACCAGCTTGTTGCGCTTTTTGAGAGGCAACTGATGGAGCATGTAGGTTAGCGTTTCTGCGTGCATCCAGCGGTGTTCTATCGCTACGTTGAGGAGGAGTTGATTGCTGTCGTTATCGGTGAAGGCCTGGTCGAGATTCGTACGGATCTTGTGGGTGTAGTCGATGATTTGGTGCTGGGTGGGCCAGTCTGAAGGTTGGTCTGTGGGCAGACCGCCGTCGATGGGATCGATGCCGAAGGCGAAGAGTGTGTCGAATGCTGGATTGAATGCTCGCAGGTTGAGGGGCTGGCGGAGCAGGTTCCAATCGAAGGTATCCAGATGGCCGAGGTAGAAGATGATTCTGTGGCGTTCTGCGATGGGCCGATCGTAGAGGTGCTCGGGCTTGACTAACTGGAAAAGTTGGTCGGTTTCATGGCGAGCGCGCGCCCATTGGAGGAGGAGCGGGTTCACTCGAGGTCCTTCAGATCGCCGAGGATGGTGGGGATCAGCTCTGAGACTGTGGGATGGATGTGCATGGCACGCTGGATAACGGTGTAAGGCTGTTTTGCATACATCAGGTCGAGGATCGAATGGATGGCTTCATCACCCCCCGTCCCCAATATGGATGCTCCTAAGATCAGATTTGTTTCTTTGTCTACCAGGACTTTGATGAAGCCTTCGGTTTCACCTTTCTCGACGGCTCTGGCGATGCGGGACATGGGGCGCTGGGCGATGAGGGCTGGCTTGCCGGTTTTGCGCACTTCGGCTTCTGTCATTCCGACTCGACCGAGAGGTGGATCGATGAAGAGAGCGTAGGCGGGGATTCGGTCACTTACGAGACGATTGTCGTGGTTGAGGAGGTTGGCGGCTACGATTTCAAAGTCATTGTAGGCGGTGTGGGTGAAGGCACCTTTGCCGTTGCAATCGCCGAGAGCCCAGATGCCTGGAGAGCTTGTCTCGAGACGGTCATCGACGGTTATGTAGCCGTGCGAGTCGGTTTGGATGTTTGTGTTTTCGAGGCCAAGGCTATCTGTGTTGGGACGGCGGCCAATGGCGCAGAGGAGGTGTGAGCCGTGGACGCCGTTGCTCAAGTGGATTTCACCATCCATTTGGGTAACGCTGGTTAACTTTGTATCGAGGTGGACGTTGATGCCTTCTTTTTGGAGGATCGTGAGGATTGCGGCGGAGACGTCTTTGTCTTCGCGTGAGATTAGGCTTGAGGATTTCTCGATGATTGTCACTTCGCTGCCGAAGCGGCGGAACATTTGACCGAATTCGAGGCCGATGTAGCTGCCTCCGAGGATGAGGAGGTGGCGTGGCAGGAAGTCGACATCCATCATGGTGGAACTGGTGAGGCAGTTGATTTGGTCGAGGCCTGGAAGATCGGGGATCGCGGGGCGACAGCCGACGTTGAGGAAGATTTGCTTTGCAGTGAGGCGGGCGTCGCCGATTGAAATTTCGTTGGGTGATTCGAAGCGGGCATGGCCTCTATAAATGGTGCAGTTGTCCGTGGATTTGAGTGACGATTCGAGGCTACGGTTGGAGTCGCCAGAGACCCTGTCTTTACGTGCTTTGACCTGCTTCATGTCGACTGCGATTGGGCCGGAGATGGTGACGCCGAATTCTGCGGCTCGACGGGCCTGGAAAGCAGCGTAGGCACTGGCAACCATTGTTTTGGTTGGAATGCAGCCAGTGTTGACACAGGTGCCGCCGAAGAGTCCACGCTCAATGATGGCGACCTGCTTTCCTGCTGCGGTGAGGCTTTTAACGAGGGATGGGCCGGCTTGGCCGGTGCCGATGATGATGGCGTCGAATGTAGTGGTCATGGTGAGGTGGGGTCTTTCCTCATCGTCGCAGAGTTTATCTTGAGGGGGATCTGCAGACCATTGAGTATCAGTAGGTGGCGGGTTAGTCTCTATGCGGGATTTCTACTGATGAGTAGCTGCCAGGA
>CAZZGS010000248.1:0-6688 GCA_964653845.1 uncultured Bryobacter sp. | reverse complement strand
TTTAGCTGCAGCCGCTGGTCGACCCGCAGTTCTCGCACTTATAGCAAGACCCGTTGCGAGTCATCATGCCGCCACACTCGGCGCAAGACGGAGCATCGGCCGCCACCGGCGAGAACAGATCCTGTTGCGGATTCTTCTCCGTCGGCGACAGTTTCGTCGTCTCGCCCGCGTCTCCCAATGCATACTCTGGACCCAGGAACTTCGCGCCCAACCAGCGGAAGATGTAGTCCATGATCGACTTCGCATATGGAATCTGCGGATTGCCTGTCCATCCCGACGGTTCAAACCGGACATGGCTGAACTTGTCGACATAGAACTTTAGAGGCACACCGTACTGCAAGCCATAGCTGATCGCCGTGGCAAAATTATCCATCAGGCCAGAAATCGTCGAGCCTTCCTTCGCCATCGTAATGAAGATTTCACCGGGAGTGCGGTCTTCAAACAAACCCACCGTGATGTAGCCTTCATGGCCGGCAATCGAGAACTTGTGCGTCTTGGCTTCGCGCTCTTCCGGCAGCTTGCGCCGCTTCGGTTGATACACGATCTTCTCGACGATTTTCACTTCCTGCTTAAAATCAGCGAGGCTACCCGACGACTTCTTCTCGCCCTTCGACGAACCGCTCGATAAAGGCTGAGCCTTCTTCGAGTTGTCGCGATAGATCGCTACAGCCTTGATGCCCAGCTTCCAACTCTGCAGATAAGCATCGGCGATATCTTCGACGGTACATTCTTCCGGCATGTTCACCGTCTTCGAGATCGCACCCGAGATAAAGGGCTGTGCTGCCGCCATCATTTTTACATGGCCCATGTGATGGATAAACCGCTTGCCATTCATCGGTCGGAAGCTGCAATCAAACACTGCCAAATGCTCTTCCTTGAAGCCGGGCGCCCCTTCGATCGTGCCGGTCGAGTCGATGTGCGTGACAATCTTCTCTACTTGCTCCGGCGAATAGCCCAGCTTGATCAGCGCCTGAGGCACTGTTTGATTGACAATCTTGATCACACCGCCGCCGACGAGCTTCTTGTACTTCACCAGGCTCAGGTCGGGCTCGATACCCGTCGTATCGCAATCCATCATGAAACCGATCGTCCCAGTAGGCGCAATTACTGTCGTCTGGGCATTGCGGTAACCGCTGCCACGGCCAGCTTCATAGGCATTGGTCCAGCATTCCCAAGCTGCACCCAGCAGGTCGGCCTGCACGTTTGCAGTGCTGATCTTGGCCACGTTGTCGCGGTGCATCCGGATCACTTCAAGGAACGGTTCTTCGTTCATTTCATAACCTGGGCACGGGCCAACCGCTTCAGCCACACGTGCACTCGTGAGATAGGCCTGACCGCACATCACAGCGGTAATAGCGCCAGCCATGTCGCGGCCGGAGTCGCTGTCATAAGGCATGCTCATCGCCATCAGCAAAGTACCGAGGTTGGCATAACCCAAGCCCAGCGGGCGATAGTCGTGTGAATTCTTTCCTATGCGTTCGGTCGGGTAGCTGGCGTTGTCCACCAGAATTTCCTGAGCCAGGATGCAAGTATCCACTGCATGACGGAAGGCTTCCACCTGGAACTTGCCATCTGGACCCAAAAACTTCATCAGGTTCAGCGAAGACAGATTGCAGGCAGAATCGTCGAGGAACATATATTCGCTGCAAGGATTCGATGCATTGATGCGATTGGTGTTCTTCGAGGTATGCCAGCGATTGATCGTCGTATCAAACTGCATGCCAGGGTCGCCGCACTGCCAGGTGGCTTCTGCAATCTGACGCAGCAGATCCTTGGCCATATAGCGCTTTACGGGCGCGCCAGTCACTCGGCTCTTAGTCCAATATTCGCCGTTGCGCTCGGAGGCTTCCATGAAGTCATCATCGGCACGCACGGAGTTGTTGGCGTTCTGGAAGAAGATGCTCGAGTAAGCGTCTCCATCCATCGAAGAGTCATAGCCGGCGGCAATCAGTGTATGCGCCTTCTTCTCTTCCTTCGCCTTGCACCAGACGAAGCTCTCGATATCCGGGTGATCTGTGTTCAGGATCACCATCTTCGCCGCACGGCGAGTCTTGCCACCGCTCTTAATCACACCGGCGAAGGCGTCAAACCCTCGCATAAAGCTCAACGGTCCCGAAGCGCGTCCGCCGCCGCTCAGAATCGCATTATCCTCACGCAGGCTCGACAGGTTGGATCCTGTACCGGACCCCCACTTAAACAACATGCCTTCGGTCTTGGCCAGATCGAGAATCGATTCGAGCGAGTCGCCAGCCGAATTGATAAAGCAGGCTGAGCACTGAGGACGATGTTCGCCCACTTCCAGCTTGCGCACCTGCTGGGTCGTCTCGTCCCACACCCAGCCGTATCCGCGCTGTTCCTTCACGCCGACATTGAACCAGACCGGCGAATTGAAGCAGGCCTTCTGCGTCAACATCATGTGCGCCAGTTCATTGCGGAAATTCTCGCCGTCTGCAGTGGTCTTGAAGTAGCCGTCCTTCAATCCCCACTCGGTAATCGTGTCAACCACACGGTGCACGAGTTGCCCAACGCTGGTCTCGCGTTCGGGCGAACCCATTTTTCCGTGAAAATACTTGCTTGCCACGATGTTGGTTGCCGTCTGAGACCAATCGACCGGCACCTCAACATCCCGCTGTTCAAAAACAACCGCGCCGGTCGATGTTCCAATCGTCGCGGTACGTTTCTCCCATACGATCTCGTCGTAGGGAGTTTTTCCAGACTCCATCTTCACAGTGAAATAGCGCGGAAAGCTCACACCCGTGCGCTCTGCACGGCTCAGTGACTTTTTGACCTTGGCGATTTTTGCATCGAGTGCAACAGCAAGCTGGCCCATAAACGAAACCTCTTTTTTATTTTTACTTAAACGCGTTTTGGCAACAAGACTGTGGATGGCGGGCAGCCGGGGGAGGCGTGCTTAATCTCGGTGCGTTAGCGATGATGACACAAGATGTTGTGCTACAGCAAGAAAAATATCTATATACAGTGCAACAACTTGCAAGCAGTCGATATTTTTTGCACATGCCAGCTCTCTTTACGCACATCTTTTCCACACGCTAAGCCATGAGAAAGATTGGGCTTACCCCTCTAATTAGGACTAACCCTACTACTCAAGACTTTTTCATGTGCGAAACCAAATTTATGAAAAAATATGAGCATGCCCGACTTCGTGCCCTTCTCGCTTCCAGCCAATGAAACGGTCGACCAGCTAAAACAGGTACGAGATTTCCGTGCTCAAATGTCGACCCGGCGTACGGTTCGCGACTTTAGTTCCCAGCCGTTTCCAGTCGAATTGATCGAACACGCCATCGCAACCGCAGCCAGCGCTCCCTCCGGTGCAAACCAGCAACCATGGCGTTTTGTTGTAGTTTCAGACCCCGACCTCAAGCGTCAGATCCGAATTGCGGCCGAAGCCGAAGAGCGCGAGAACTATGAAAACCGTTTCCCGCAGGAGTGGCTCGACGCCCTCGCCCCCTTCGCCACAGACTGGCAAAAGCCCTTCCTCGAAATCTGTCCTTATATCATCGTCGTCTTCCGAATTGATTATGGCCTCGAGGGTGAGCGCAAAATCAAACACTACTACGTTCAGGAAAGTGTAGGCATCGCCACCGGCTTTCTGCTCGCCGCCCTCCACCTCGCCGGCCTCGCCACTTTAACCCACACTCCAAGTCCGATGGGCTTCCTCGGCCAGATCCTCGGACGACCAGCCAATGAACGGCCCTTCCTTTTGATCCCGGTCGGCTACCCCGCCCAAGACGCTCAAGTCCCCGTACTAGCCAAAAAGAGCCTGGACGAAGTGATGATCCGTCGCTAGCCGCCTTACCAGATCGTCCTTGTATAGTTGGCACCAATGTCTTCATCTGCAGAGACAAGGTAGGCATCCCCCGCACATCGAGCATGGGCAACAATCATCCGGTCAAAAGTATCGCTGGTCCAAACCTCACGGCAGGAAGCTCTGGCGACTCGATCAAAGGGTATGTCACAAATCCGCAAATCCAACTTTTCCTCCAGGTAGCTGAGAATTTGATCCCCACCGGCGTTCGTACGCCCAATCTCAAACATGAATTGCAGTTCAACTCTGACAATAGGCGAGATCATCAAATCGTATCGTTCAATCGCTTTCTTCGCAGTTCCGCTCAGTCGTTTGACCTCTCCGCTAAAGAGACGGATAACCACGTGCGTGTCTAAATAGGAGTGCACTTACCGGAGCCTAAACCTGGCGGGCTTCCCATTCCGCTGCGAGTTTGGCTTTTTCTGCCTTCATGTCGGCTTGAAGGTGATCCGAATTCACCCCAGGCGCGAGAATGTCCATCGGCTTCAGCCGCGAGAGCTTCGAAACCTTCTTTTCAGCAACCAGCCTGAACGTTGTTCCCTGATAGGCAAACTCTACTTTTTCTCCCCGTGCTGCAGCTTCAGCCAGTGAGAAGAGATTTTGCCGCACTTTTGAAATCGTCAGCGTCATACCTAATCTTAGCGCTATATGTACAAATCATCAAAAGACTTGTACAACGGCTAATCCGCGACTCGGCTAGACTAAAACCTGCATGGACATCAACCACGGCTCAATACTGATAGACGCAACCAACGCCTCAGGCGCTCGAATCACGGGCGCAAAAGCAAACTTCCTCCTCTACAACCACCGCCTTCGCAGCCTCGACTCCGCCTTCCGCGTCAGACTCGCCGGCAGCCCGATTCTGCTCGCCGAGGTCCCGGCATTCCCGTACGGCTCGGCCGAAATCATCATGGACATCGACCGCTATTACGCAAAAAAACGCTTTGTCAACGTCCAGCCGGATGAAGCCAGCGAATTCAGCGAAGTCTTCTTCCTCAATTCCAAAACAGCCAAACCGAAATTCCCCGCCAAGTCCCATCCCGCCTATGCCAAACTCGCCACGCATTACGCAGATCTGACAGACCTCCAGAAAGCGGGCCTGCTCAATCTTCATGCCAAAGCCACCTCGATCGGGATTATCGACCACATAGAAAGCATCATCGAAGTCCGCCCGGCCCGCCTCTTCGCCAAAGTAAGCGACGGCTTCCTCGACATCATCCGCGACTCAACCGACCTCTTCCACGAAGCCAGCGGCATCAGCCACCCCTTCGCCAAGCCCTGGCGCCGTATCGAAAAAGCGGGCAGCTTCAAAACCCGCGACCGGCAGGCCAACTTGCAACTCACCTTCGCCACCAACAGTGACAACCAATTACTGGTCGACATGGACATAGACGACAACCAGGGCATCGCCCACGCCTTTGACGTTATCGGCCACGCGCTAACCGGAGCCGACACCCATCCTTACAACATCCAGCAGGTTCTGCTGGCCCTCCAGGGTATCGACCCCGGCTACACCCTAACTTAGACTTGGCTGGCCCCGGGATGCTTTCACACTAGGAGCATGCTGCCCAAAAGGCGGCTGGTAACAGCTACAACTCCACCAGCGCCTTGCCCGTATTCTCACCGGCAAAAAGCCCAATGAATGCTCGTGGCGCACTCTCCAGGCCTTTGTAAACAGTCTCTTCATACTTGAGCAACCCTGCTTTGAACCATGCAGCCATCTGTTTCCGGCCTTCAGGGAATCGCTCTCCCCATCGCGAAACGATAAAGCCTTCTACGCGCAACTGCTTCACAAGAATATCGGTAAACGGTCGTGGCCCAACGTCTTCTGAGCGGTCGTTATAAGACGCAATCTGCCCGCACACCGAAACCCGCCCACGAGAATTCATCAACCCAAGCACCGTATCCGTCATCTCACCACCCACGTTATCGAAATAACAATCGATGCCATTCGGGCAGAGTGCAGCCAGCCTCTCCCCATAAGGCTTGTCCGTTCGATAATTCAGCGCACCGTCAAATCCTAATGACTTCAAATAAGCCACCTTCTCCGCTGTACCAGCCACCCCAATCACGTGGCAACCGAGAATCTTGGCAATCTGCCCCACAGCGGATCCCACAGCCCCAGCGGCTCCAGACACCACTACAGTTTCCCCTGACTTAGGCGAACACAACTCAGTAAATCCAAAATAAGCAGTCATGCCCGGCATGCCAAGGATTCCAAGAGCCGTCGATACTGGAGCCTCTGCCGGGTCCACCCGCTGAACTTTTCCCACCTCAACTCCAACATAATCCTGCCAACCCCAAAGCCCGGCTACGATCTCCCCCACCCGGTAGTCACCATTGCGTGAGGCAACAACTTCTCCCACGCAACCGCTCTCCATTACGTTACCCAACGGAATCGGATCCACATAAGTCTTCTTCCCGGCGATTCGCCCGCGAAGATACGGGTCCACCGACAAGTAGCGGGTTTTCACCAGCAACCCATCTAGAGGGCATTCAGGCACAACCATGTCTTCAATTAGAAAATCAGACTCTTTGGGCAATCCCTCAGGCACTGCTACAAGCAATACTCGTCGGCTTTGATCAGTCATATTCATACGATTATCCCCGGTTTCTGAAATTGATACCGCTTCACTTGCCGGTCGAAAAGCTTTGCGCGCTTCCAGCCAAGCCAAAGTCCGAGCCCAGCAACCGGCACATGAATGGGAAGTGTATAATCCGTCGTCTTTTCAGATTGCGGGACGTACTGAGTCCCAAGCGGAACAAGGAGACGATCGACGTGAAATCGTCTTCAAGCAGAACCGGGTCTAAATCCTCACGCGCAACATAGGTACGCCCTAAACCCATTGCAATGCCCCTATC
>CAZZGS010000247.1:0-6710 GCA_964653845.1 uncultured Bryobacter sp. | reverse complement strand
CAACGATCATGCTGCAACTAGGATTTGTATCGGCGATTCTGCCCGACCTCACACTCGAAGAAGTTCTCACCTTTGCTGCGGAAGAAAAGTTCCGCTGCGTTGAAGTGATGTGCTGGCCCAAGGGCAAAGCAGAACGGCGCTACGCCGGCATCACCCACATCGACGTAGTCGGCTTTACCAAGGACGACGCCAAGCGCGTGCAGGACCTTACTGCCGCCAAGGGCGTCTCCATCAGTGGCCTCGGTTACTACCCGAATCCGCTCACTCCCGATCTCGCTGAAGCCGCCGTCTATGTCGACCACATCAAGGCCGTTATCGCCGCCGCCAAGCTCCTCGGCATCCCTGTCGTTAACACCTTCGTGGGTCGCGATTGGACCAAGAGCGTTGACGATAACTGGCCGCGCTTCCTCGCTACCTGGAAGCCGATCCTCGATTGTGCCGATGAACATGGCATCAAGATCGGCATTGAGAATTGCCCGATGTCTTTCTCTAAAGACGAATGGCCCGGAGGCAAGAATCTCGCCACCACGCCTGTCATTTGGCGTCGCATGTTTAACGACCTGCCTACATCAAACTTTGGCCTCAACTTCGACCCCAGCCACTTCGTCTGGCAGGGAATGGATTACGTCAAGGTCTTGCGTGAATTCAAAGATCGCCTGCACCATATGCATGCCAAGGACGCGCGTCTCGATCGCGACCGTCTGAACGAAGTAGGCCTGCTTGCGCACCCGAACGAATATCACACCCCCAAGCTTCCTGGTATGGGAGATGTCGATTGGGGCAAGTTCTGCGGCACCCTCGCCGAAGTCTACGACGGCCCGCTCGCCATCGAAGTTGAAGACCGCGCCTACGAAGGCAGCCTTGAGGCAAGAAAGCGCAGCCTGATCATCAGCCGCAATTACCTCAGCGCGTTTGTGGGCTAAGGGTGGCACACCGATACCTTCTCTTCTGGAAGCCCTACGGGGTCTTAAGCCAATTCACGCCCGAGCCCGGCAGCAAGCATCTCACGCTCGCCGAATTCATCAAAGAACCAGGCGTCTATCCGGTTGGCCGTCTCGACTGGGATAGCGAAGGCCTGATGATGCTCACCGACGACGGGGAGTTGCAGCATCGCTACACCGACCCCCGCTTTGAACATCCGCGTGCCTATTGGGTGCAGGTGGAGGGCGAGGCAACTGAAGAAGCTCTCGACAAGTTAAGGGCAGGCGTCAAGATTCAGGACTACACTACCAAGCCCGTAAAGGCTCGTCTGGTCTCGAATGAAGAAGTCGCTGTTCTGCCTGAGCGGACGGTTCCGATCCGTTTCAGAGCTTCTATCCCAACTTCATGGATTGAACTACAACTCAAGGAAGGCCGCAACCGGCAGGTGCGTCGCATGACGGCTGCTATTGGTCTGCCAACTCTGCGCCTCTTGCGAGTCAAGATGGGCGAACTTGGGCTCGAAGGCCTGACGCCCGGCAAGTTCCGCAAAATCGATGCACCCAAACTGCCGCCTAGACCAGTTCGCAAATAGCTGTTACGTTGCGCATTCAGGAGAAATGAGACACTGAAGATGTCAATGGAAAATCGAATCCTGATCGACCGGTTTGCCGTCAAAAACTACCGAAGTATCAAGAAATGTGATGTCCAACTTGGGCCGCTCACATTCCTAGTTGGTACTAACGGATCGGGCAAGACAAGTTTTGTGGATGCGATGCTTTTCGTCTCGAGCGCGCTCAGCGATTCGTTGCAGAAGGCCACTTCCAATCGCGGCGGAATTCGCAGTCTTCTTCACCGGCCCGAAGTATTGCCAAGGCATCTAACTTTTGATTTTTCCATTTCTTCGAATAGCGGCTTTCGATGCAAGTATCTTTTGGAATTGCATGTTTCCGACGATTGGTCTGTTACTGTATCGCGAGAGGAGTGCCGGATCGAGCAATCGGATGGCCTGCAGCATTCCTATCTGGTAAAGGATGGAATGGTCACGGGAACGGCCGCAATTTTCCCCGCTGTAAGTACAGATCGGGTTTTTCTTTCAAATGCCTCTGGACTTCCAGAGTTTCGACTCATCTTTGAGTTCTTGAGTGGACTCCGCGCCACTGAACCAGCGACGCCGACCGCACATATATTTCTTCAACGCTGGAGCACCGTCTCTGAAGGCAATACTCTCGCCAGACGGTTCCAAACTCTAATTCAGCATCGTCCTGATAGATTGCAAATCATCGAAGACTATCTACGTGCCATCGCCCCTCCGTTCGAGAAGGTTGAGGTTTTCGAAGCGGACAACCGCTTGTGGCTGAGGTTTATTGAAGCGTCTTCTCACGGCAGCGCAATCCCATTTCACCTATCGCAGTCCTCTGCCGGGTTGATTCACTCCGCAGATATTTTGCTTGATCTTTTCGAACCTCCTCTACCAGGTCGCCCTGCTTCGGTAGTGATCATTGAGGAACCGGAAGCTTTTCTTCACCCTGGGGCAATTCGTGTTCTGCTCGATAGCTTTAATGAAGCAAGCGCCCTCTGCCAAGTTGTCGTAACCACTCACAGTCCTGAGTTACTCGACGATCAGACTGTATCCGAAGAGTGGATTCGTTCTGTCAGCAGAGACGATCAGGGTAGCCACATCGATCCTCTCGAATCCTCGACCAAACTTATAATCCAAGACCGGCTGTACACTCCTGGACAGCTCTTGCGCCAGGGCGGCCTTCATTAATGGAGGTAGTGCGTTTTGGCCTCATCGTTGAAGGGCAAGGTGAAGTGAAAGCTGCTCCAGCCTTGATTCGGCGAATCGCCAATGAACATGAGTTTTATTCGTCGATCAAATTCGAGGTCAGACGAATTCCCAGGTCTCAGTTGGTCCGTCAAGGAGAGTTGGAACGTGCAATTGAAGCCCTCTCGAGGCAACTTGGCCGGGGTCAGCCCTTTTTGGTGCTTATCGATGCAGACGACGATTGCCCCAAAGAACTTGTTTCCAATTTTCAAGCTCGATGCCGCTCCCAGCATTCTGACCTGCGCATTTCATTTGTTTTGGCGAAAATGGAATACGAAGCATGGTTCCTTGCTGCTGCTAAATCTCTCTCTGGGTGTGGTGGCCTGCGGGATGGATTGCAAGCTCCTCAAAGCCCGGAGTTAATTCGAGGAGCGAAGGAGTGGCTTTCTAATAAAATGAGCCCTGGCAATAGTTACTCCCCGACCCGCCACCAAACAGCTTTTTCTGAGCGCTTGGATCTCAGTGAAGCAAGACAGGCTCGATCTTTCAGAAAGCTCGAAAAAGAGGTTAGAAGTCTTCTCGGTATCAGTTCAACTTTCTGAGCCAGATATTGCGAAAGCGCATCTCTGTCTGGGGTGCGCCCTTAAAGCCGGAGTGGTCCTGCAGGCGCAACGCACCTGGCTCGCAAAGGCTTGCCTGCTGGCAGCCAGGCCCCTTCTTTGCCAGTAGCGTATTCAACTGCACCATTACTCCGTTGTGAATCACCGTGGCCATCGCAGGCTTCTCCATCGCACCATCCGCGCTGCAAGCAGGGGCCGTGAAGAGCACGTCGTAAGTCTGCCACTCACCGGCAGGTCTCGATGCATTCACCTGTGGTGCAGCAAAGCCATATAGCGCACCGGCAATGCCGTCTGCATAAGTTGGGTTGTTCAAGGAATCGAGCACTTGCAACTCAAAGCAGTCGAGCAGGAAGACACCAGAGTTCCCCTTCAATTGGCCCTTCTGATCGGGCATCGGCGGTAGCTTGTATTCGACATGGATCTGCGCATTTCGATACTTCACTTTCGAGATAGCATCTTTGGCTCCGGTCACGCATAGCATCGACTTGTCGCTGTCGATCGAGCATCCAGTGGGAGTGCCATCGGGCTTGGTCCACTGGTCAACACCAGAGCCGTCGAAAAGAACGATGGCATCGGAAGGGGGCAGAGACGCTTGAGCGCCCGGCCGCACTACAGTCGGCTGGGCGCTCAGGGCAAACGAAGACAGAATCGCAAAGGCAAGCAAGCGCATGCCACTGATTCTATCCGTTGCGGGATCGGAAGGCGCGCAGTTGGTCGCGATGATCGGCTATGCGCTGCCGGTCGCGCGGGCGAAGCTCAGGGGCCGTCAACAAACGGTTCAAATTGTCGATCGCTTTGTCGAGCCGTCCACGATCGAATTTACCGCGAGCCGCGCTTTGTTGGAATCGCTCCAGGTGCTCGATAGAATCTGAAAACCGCCGCCGGGCCCAACCATCCCAGGCCGCTCGCCGGCCGATCTGCGACAAGTCCGATTGGATCGAATCTATGATGCGCTGTCCAGTCGCATAGGGATTGGTGCGACCGTGGCTACGGCCGTAAGGATCGGCGGAACGATAGCCGCCGTACTGGGCAAACAAAGCGCCGCTGGTGAGCAGCGCGAGACTGAGAAGCTTGGCTTTCATAAATGCCTCCTGCCCGATTGGACGCAATGCCTCTGCACAGGTTTCTAGTGAGTGCAAAAATGGAAAGCGTTCCATATGAAGACTCTTACCTTGCTATTTGCGCTAGCGGCCACGATGCCGGCCCAACAGATCGAGACGCTGATCGGCGACGGCAAACCGGGCCTGAGCGAGACTCAAGTCAACAACCCTTACGGGCTCGTGATCGGCCCCGATGGCGCCCTATACTGGTGCGACATCGATAGCCATGTGGTTCGGCGCATGGATCTCAAAACCAAAAAGACAACAGTCGTTGCCGGCACAGGGCAGAAAGGCAACACGGGCGAAGGTGTTCTTGCTACCTCAGCCGATCTCGACGAACCTTATGAGGTGCGCTTCGACAGCAAAGGCAATCTCTTCTTTGCCGACATGAAGAACCACATCATCCGTCGCGTCGACAAAAAACGCAAGACCATCACCACAGTCGCCGGCACCGGGCAACCGGGCTTCAGCGGCGATGGCGGTTATGCAAAGAAAGCAACACTCAGGCAACCCCACAGCATCGTCTTCGACCCCCAGGGCCGTCTCCTGATTTGCGATATCGGCAACGACCGTGTGCGCCGTCTCGATCTCAAGTCCGGCACGATCGAAACCTATCTCGGCAATGGTGAAAAGAAGGACCCCGTAGAAGGTGCCAAACTCCTCGACACCCCACTGCTGGCACCACGCGCGATCGAGATCGGCAAAGACGGCAAGCTCTACATCGTCAAACGTCAGGGCAACGCATTGTACGAAGTAGACCCCAATCGCGCTACTTATCATTTGCTCGCCGCAAAAGGCTTCAACGGCCCCAAAGGCATCGCCGCTGGTCCCAAAAACACACTGTACATAGCCGATACAGAAGCCCACGCCATCCAGCGCTTCGATCTCAAGACCGGCAAAATCACCCAGGTCGCAGGAAGTGGCCAGAAAGGCGACGGCCCTGACGGCGATCCGATGCAGTGCAAGATGAATCGACCGCACGGAGTTTTTGTTGACAAGAAGGGCGTTGTCTATGTGGCCGACAGTGAGGCGCACCGTATCCGTAAATTCAAAATTGCAATAAGATAGTGGCGTGCAAGCGCGAGTGATGATTGCGCTGACGGGACTTCTGTCTCTGTTGGCCGCCGAAGAATCCAAGACCTTTACCTTGATGCAAAAGCGTTGGTGGGCCATCCAGCCCTTGGCGCGCGTCAGCATCCCAACGGTGAAGCAGACCCAATGGGCCAAGAACGAAATCGATACTTTTGTTCTCGAGAAGCTCGAGGCCAAAGGCCTCAGCCCGAATCCAGCTGCCGGCAAAGCCACACTTCTGCGCCGCATTACGCTCGACATCACCGGCATCCCGCCAACGGTTGACGAGATGCAAAGCTTCCTCGACGACGCCTCACCCAAAGCTTGGGAGCGCGTTGTGGATCGACTTCTCGCCTCGCCTCATTACGGCGAACGCTGGGCCCGCCACTGGCTCGATGTCGCCCGCTACGCCGACAGCGCCGGCTTCAAGGCCGACGATACTCGTGCGCACGTCTGGCGCTACCGCGACTATGTCATCCAGAGCTTCAACCAGGACAAGCCCTATGATCGCTTCGTCAAAGAACAGATCGCCGGCGACGAACTCTATCCCGGCAACAACGAAGCAAAAATTGGCGTCTCCTTCAATCGTCACTTTCCCGACGAATACAATGCCGCCCACATCAAGCTACGACGTCAGGAGATGCTCAACGACATGACAGACGCGGTGGGCTATGCCTTCCTCGGTGTCACCCTTGCCTGCGCCCGCTGCCACGATCACAAATTCGATCCGCTCCTGCACAAGGATTACTACCGTCTGCAAAGCTTCTTCTCCAATGTGCGCATCGATGATGGTGTTGTACTCGATGGGCCAGAGCAGCAGAAGCCCTACAAGCAGCAGTTCTCCAAGTGGGAAGCCGCCACCGAAAAGATCCGCACCGAAATGCAGGCCCTGCTCAAGCCGGCCCGCGATGCCTTCTATCAGGAGCGGCTCACCCGCTACCCCGAAGACATTCAGGAAGTCCTCACGATGAAGCCCGAAGCCCGCAGCCCCGAGCAGTGGATGCTTTACCACAAGGCTCTGCCGCAGGTCGTCTTCACCGATAACGAACTACGCGGCAAACTGCGCGGCGAAGCCTCCACCCGTTACAAGGCCCTCGAAGTTGAGCTCAAGGCTTTCGACTCACTCAAGCCAGATCCGCTCAACGTGGCGCAGACCATCGCCGACGGTTCACGCACAGCGCCTAAGACGCACGTGCTTCGCGGCGGTGCCTGGGATGGCCAGATGGAAGAAGT
>CAZZGS010000246.1:0-6747 GCA_964653845.1 uncultured Bryobacter sp. | reverse complement strand
GATCTGCTGGCATTGAGCTACTACTCAACCTACAAGCTGCCGGTTTGCGTAACGAGAGCGAGCAACAATTATGGGCCATATCAATTCCCCGAAAAGCTCATTCCACTGATGATTTCAAATGCATTCGAAGATCGACCTCTGCCCGTTTACGGCGACGGGATGCAAATCCGCGATTGGTTATTTGTTGACGATCATTGCCGGGCAATCCTGGCAGTACTGTCGAAGGGTGAACCAGGCGAGGTCTATAACGTTGGGGGGAGTCTGGCATTGCCAAATGTCGAGGTCATCCGCAGAATCCTGAGCATTACGGAGAAGCCTGAGAGCCTTATGAAGACGGTGGCCGACCGGCCGGGGCATGATCGCCGATATGCTTTAAATTGTGAGAAGCTGATGCACACAACAAATTGGAAGCCGGAAGTACCCTTCGAGGAGGGCTTGGCTGAAACAATTCGCTGGTATGCCACGAATTCCGAATGGTTGCAACGAGTGCGGAGCGGCGAATACCGGAAATACTACGAGATGAATTACGCAGGCAGATAACTTGAGAAGGATTACAGGAAAGGAATGGTGGGCCTGTGCAGACTCGAACTGCAGACCTCTACCGTGTCAAGGTAGCGCTCTAACCAACTGAGCTACAGGCCCACAAACTTGGGCTAAACCTCTAATTTAGCACATTTTTCCGATCTCGCCAGCTTTTCAAGAGTGCAGAACCAATAATCAGTGCTCCACCGGCAATCGCAGTCGTGGTGGGGCGCTCTCCGTGAAGCCACCAAGTCCAGACTGGATTTAGAGCCGGCTCCACCATGATCAGTAGCGACGCCTCAAGGGCACCCAGATTCGCCATTGCTTTCGTCAGGCACCAGTAGGCGAGGCCGACCTGAAAGACCCCAAGGTAAGCCAGCGACCAAATGTCGTTGGACCGGATCTGCGTGAGCGGGAACATCTGAGGAAGGCAAATCAAGATCCCAATGCAGTTGCCCATTAGGACTGGGGTCATGGAGCTTCCGGCTTGACCTCTACTCAACCAGCGCAAGCCACAGACTGTCAGAGCCCAAGTGAGGCCGCTCAGAGCACCAAGCCAGTTCCCGAGCAAGGGGCTCGGTGCCAGTGCCTGAGCCTCACCGGGATCCCAAAATACAAGGACCATCCCGACGCATACGATGGCCAGAGTCGTCCAGTCACTGGTCCGCACTTTTTCGCGCAGAAGCCATGGGCCTAACAAGACCAGATAGACAGGAGCCGTTGCCTGGAGGAAGATGGCGTTGGCTGCCGTGGTGTTCTTGGTAGCCAGCACGAAGGATGTCAGGCAGATCGCGTAGGCGATGGCGACAACGCCGCTGCGCCAGGTCCAGTGCTTTCGTGTTTCGGGCAGGAGAATCAGGACCGCAAGTGCGGCGACAAGGCTGCGCAGGCCTGAGATTTGCCAACTCGTGAGTGAGGTCGATTTACTGGCCGCCCCACCGGTTGAGAAGAGAATGGCGCTGGCAATGGCGGCGAGTCTGGGATTCAATCGATGACCGCCATGGCGTGCAGAGGAATGGGTGGAGTTGTAAAGGTGGCATTGCCATCGCGCCAGCCGAATCTAACGGCTCGGCCAGATGGTTCCCAGAGGATCTTCTTCGGTGGACGGGCGAGTCTGAGCCTAACCTGCTGGGATGGAAGCGAGCTGACTTGATTGAGGAAGTGGAGCACGGTCTGCTGACCTTGTTTACGGATCGCGATTTCAAGGGGAGCCGTGTTGTCCTTGATTGAGACCTGCGCAGGGCCTAGCGCATCAAGGCATTGGCCTACGAATTGGCGGAGGGCGGGCGAATGGGTCTCGATTGGGCCTGGAGCCAGGACCACCCGTCCTTTACCGATTTCAAAAAGCATCGCAGCAGGCTTCGAACTCCGTCCCGAGGTGTCGCTCGAGTAACGTTCGGCAATGATCTTCCCTGCCCCAGGATCGACATCCTGCCAAAGTCCGGTGAGCGAAGCGGGCCCGGTCAGTCTCCATCCGAAGAGGCTTGAGAACTTCCGTGCATTGTGTGCGCCTGTGAGAAAGAGATTGAGCCCATCGCGTACCTGACCGGCAAGTTGCTGAGCTAGTGAGTCGCCGATTTCTTCCCATTCCGGAATGACGAGGACCGGCCACCGGAGGGCGGCCCAATCAGGCATAACATCAACGCTGCGGTGGCATTCGATGATGGCATCGAGTAGCCTGGCGCACGAAGCCACGTGTTTGCCCCAGTCGCCGAAAAGCTGGTTCGACTTTCGGTAAAGGCTTGTGCGGCTGAAGAGGATGGCAACATCACTGAGGCTTTGGCTCTTGTGACAGAGCGATTGCCGCTCACGGCAAAATTGAGAGACCTCGTGCAAGTGTTCAAATGCCTTGAGGTGAAGCTGGATGCCGCCGCCTTGGGCTAGCGCAATAGAGGCCTCTTGCTTCAGTTGGATAATCGGCTGAGTGTCTGAGATCTGGAGGCCCCAGGCCTTGCCGGTTTGGCCCAGATAGCGCGCTTCGAGGCGGGGGCTCATGCTGGAGTTGATGAGGAAGTCCACTGGGATTTCGGGCTTTTCCGGGACGAAAGTGGTGTACAGATGCTTGGAGGCGATTAGGGTTCCCGGGCGCTCCTTGTGGAGACGCTCCACAGAATTACGAACACAGTCTCGAAAGCGCTGGCGATTGAATTCAAGCCACACATTCCATTTGGGGTCTTCGGGCTTGCGCGGGGCGTCCAATCCGAGCCCCATTCGGCGCCAGGCATCAAGTGTCGCTGGCGAATAGTCTGGGTTGGATTGCCAGCACTCTCCCTCTGTCCAGACGCCTGAGAAATTGGGGCCGTACTGCGCATAGTCGGGACGCACGGTTTGCAGCAAGCGCCGGATTTTGGCAGTGGTGCCGGGGTTCAGCTTTGTGTAGATTCCAAAGAAGCTGTTGGTCTGCTTTTGGGCTGCAGCTAATGGCAATGCAAGAGCCATCATGGCGCGCCTGGAAATCTTTGACATCTCACCCAAACTACAACACTTTATGAAAGAATCGTCCCTTGCTTATGAAGAACCGACATTGGGTGTTAGTCCTACTCTTTTTTCTTTCGATGATCACCTATATCGACCGGGTTTGCATTTCTGTCGCTGGGCCGTTGATGCAACAGGAATTGGGGCTGACGCCGACGATGTGGGGTTGGGTGGTGGGAGCGTTTACGATCTCTTATGCTTTGTTTGAGATCCCCACGGGGGCGATGGGCGACCGTTACGGGTCGCGCAGTACGTTGAGCCGCATTGTTCTTTGGTGGAGCTTTTTTACTGCCGCGACCGGAGCGGTGTCGAACTTTGCCGTGCTGCTGGGGACCCGCTTCCTGTTTGGCATTGGCGAGGCTGGGGCGTACCCAAATGCCTCTTCGACTATTTCGAGATGGTTTCCGAAGGCGCAGCGGGCGAGAGCATCGAGCGTGGTGTGGGGTGCGAGCCGGCTGGGTGGCGCGATCAGTCCTTTTCTTGTGATCCCGATACAGGTTGCCTACGGGTGGCGGATGTCGTTTTACATCTTCGGTTGCCTGGGAGTGGTTTGGGTTGCGGTTTGGTATTTCTGGTTCCGCGATACGCCGGCTGAGAAAGCTGGGACTTCGCAGGAAGAGATTGCGGAAATGGCTGGGGATTCAGACCAGGCTGATACCGGGCACCACAAGTTGCCCTGGGCGGTGGCCCTGCGCAACAAGAATTATTGGACGATTTTGTTGATGTACCACACGTATTGCTGGGGAAGTTATTTCTATTTGTCATGGCTGCATACCTTCCTTGTGAAAGGACGCGGGATGAGCCAGGACCAGATGAAGTCTCTGTCGGCACTGCCGTTTTTGGTGGGTTTCTGCGGCAATATATTTGGCGGATTTCTGAGTGATTACCTGAGCAGGCGCTATGGATTGAAGATTGGCCGGCGGACGGTTGGAGCTAGCGGGCTCGCGCTCAGCGGAGTGTGTATGCTGTGGACTTCCTATACAGCGGATCCGGTTTGGTCGATCATCCTGCTGGCGCTTGGGTATGGAGCGATGGATTGCATGTTGCCGGTTTCGTGGGCGGTTTGCCTTGATGTTGGCAAGCGCTATGCGGGTGCCTTGTCGGGTTCGATGAATATGGCGGGACAGTTGGGTTCGTTTGGATCGAGCGTGGCGTTTGGCTACATTGTGGACTATTACCAAAGCTACGATTTACCGCTGCGGTGCTTTTCTGTGATGCTCTTCGTCAGTGCCTATCTTTTTACGCGGATCGATCCCACGCAAGAGTTACCGCGGGCTGAGGAGACGGCGCATCGGCTTCCTGCCGGAGCCGTGCCAGTCGCTGCGAGTTAAAGACTCGAATCAGGACAGCCGCAAAATCGGCGGCTGGATTTTCAGTGCGCCGGAGTGAGGCAAGGACGCGGAAGTTTACCCAGCACTGTTGCGGGAGATCGATGCGGACTGCGTAGCTGGGATCTTGATCTTGCGGTATCTTTTGCTGTTCCAACTGTTGCCCGAGCAGATTGGCGTGAAGCTCCATCAGCGAAAGCTCCCTTGCATAACCTTCGAGCAGTTTGAGGCTCAAAGGCAGACTTAAGGTGCTGGTTAGCTCGTCTTCCATCGTGCGCAGGAGGATCTGATGACGGAGCCAACCGCGAATTCTTCCACCGATCACTGCATCGCCAAGGACTTTGAATTCCGGGTAGCGCAATGAGGAGACTTTAAAGGTGAGGTATCCGAGGAATGGGGCGACGAGACAAAATCTCAGCCAGGGTGGGAGCCCGATCTGAACAACTGCAATTGTGGTGCCGGCCAGCGATAGCGCACCGAGCCGCCATAATACTTGTGACGCAGGGAGCCCCTGTCGCTTCAATTGGTGGTGAATATGGAAGCTGTCCGGGGAAAATATTGGTTGTCCACGAAGGAGACGACGAGAAGAACTGAGGACAACTTCCATCAATGGAAGGGTCAGGATGAGGACAGCGGCGGTGAGACCTTCTCCAGCGGGAAATCGGCGCGCCAGAGCGGCTCCTCCACAACCGATTAAAAAGCCGAGGGTGAGGCTTCCTGTGTCGCCGAGAAAGAGTTTGGCAGGGGGCCAGTTGGCTCGCAGGAATGGCAGAATTGCGCCCAGTAAGGGAGTGAAGACAAGCGCGAGCGAGTAGTAGTCGAGAGTGAGTGCGACGGTAATCAGGCCAAGGCAGGAGACTACGCCGAGCGTGCCGGCGAGGCCATCGGTTCCATCAGTCAGATTAAAGGCATTCGAACAAAGAATTAGCCAGAATGCAGTCGCGGCGAAGGCAAGCCACTCGAAGCCAGGCGGGGAATCAAAGAGGCGAATGCCTGCCGAATAGGCGAAGCCGGAGGCCACAAACTGGCCTAGTAGCTTGTACTTGGGACGAAGTTCGAACCAGTCGTCGAAAAACCCGGTGGCGAAGACC
Source organism: uncultured Bryobacter sp. (assembly GCA_964653845.1). Lineage (GTDB taxonomy): Bacteria > Acidobacteriota > Terriglobia > Bryobacterales > Bryobacteraceae > Bryobacter. The sequence goes on along the minus strand of CAZZGS010000246.1, from coordinate 1,331 downwards.
ATTCCGATGGCAGGAAGCAGGCGAAGGAGGAAGTCTCCGTATCGATCGAAAACGTAGTTGCCGCCTGCGGGCAGTTGGGTGAAGATAGCGACAGCGATCAAATAAGAGCTGATTACGGCAAGTCCGCCGGATCTTGGGACTGCGACTGAATGCATCTTGCGACCCTCGGGGTGGTCGAGTTTTCCGAGCTTCAGGAAGATCCAGCGAGTCAACGGCACGAGAAGCAGACTGAGCGTAAGCGAAATCCAGAATACAGCGAAGAGTGATTTCACATTTCGCTCGTTTCCGGTTGGCTTCGCATCTGGAATGCTGCGCAGACGAAGAGCCACCAAATGGAATTGACTCGGACTTCTTTAAAGACAAAAAGGTCGAAGCCGAGTGAAAGGAGTGACACTACCAAAGCAAGAGAGAACACATGCCAACCAGTGCCGGCGAAGGCAACGAAGGGAAGCCGGCACGTTCGGACAATCAGGAATGCGAGCCAAGCCAGGCCAGCGAGGCCGAATTCAACGAGTAACTCGAGCAAGGTCGAGTGCGAGTGATAGAGGCTGGGGCCGAAGCCGGTGAGGACGACGTTATCTCCAATCGCGATCAACTCGCCACGCAGGGTGTCTCGTCTATACCAGGGCCAGATGGAGCCATAGCCCTGCCCAAGCAGCAAGGCAGTCAAAGATTCAGTCTCTACGATGTTCATGGACGTCTCGTGAGTCAGCCTTCGATGTACATCCTCAAACTGAGTGAGGCGCTGAGTATCTGCCTGGGAGTAGATTAAAAAGCCAATAGCAAGGCTAAAGCCAGCAAGTAACATGGCAGTCGCTTCGGTACGTTTAAGGCTGCGAAGAAATAACGTGATCGAGCAGACATAGAGGACGAGCAGAACCAATCCAGCCCGGCTGCCCAGGCCGAGGTAGGCGCTGAGCAGAGCAACGGTACAAAAAACGGCATAAGTTTTTCTCGATTGGCGACTGAAGAAGGATTGAAGGGCCCAGCCCATTGCCGGCAAAAGTAGGAGATAGCCGGTGCTTGGGCCGTATAAAGGACCCCTTACGCGCTGGATGCCAAAGTCGGAGGCTAAGTTACGACTGGCTTCGCTGCGAAGCCCGAGGCCCACTACACTTTCGGCAGTGTAAATCAAGCTTACGCAAGCAAGTACGAAGACAAGCCGGTTCAGAAAGGCTCTGGTCTGAGTTACGTCATAGAGGGACAAAAGGCCCGCCGCCTGCAAAGGCGCGGTTGCTGCCAACAGGAGGGCGAAAGCCATCGCCAGCTTGTCTTCCAGCTCGAGGGAGCCGGCGAACAACCGAATCAGTCCGTATGAAAAAAGACATAGA
>CAZZGS010000245.1:3202-6750 GCA_964653845.1 uncultured Bryobacter sp. | reverse complement strand
GATTTGCTCGGCATGGTGGTTGCCGAATATTTGCACGCCGATGCCGTGGTGGTGCCGATCAGTTGCAACGATGCGATCGACCGCGGGCATCTCGCCGGGGTGCTGGCACCCAAGACTCGCATCGGGTCGCCCTATGTAATTGCGGGGATGGAAGAGGCGATTTCACAGGGCAAGAAGGTGGTGTGCGGGTGGGAAGCCAATGGTGGTTTCTTGTTGGGTTCGGATTTGCCTAAGTTGAAAGCGCTTGCGACGCGGGATGCATTTCTTCCCTTGCTTTGTGCCTTCTTTGCGGCAGGCAACGGATCGCTGATCGACTTGTTTGACCGATTGCCCGCGCGGTTCAGCAAGGCCGCGCTGCTTAAGGATTTTCCGAGGGAAACGAGTTTGAAGATTATTGCGCAACTGACACCAGAGTCAGTAGGGCGCTTCTTTGACGCGCGGCTCGGCTTCGGAACCCTGGAGCGGATTGACCGGACTGATGGTGTGCGGATGATCTTCTCTAACGGCGATGTGGCACATGTGCGGCCCTCCGGCAATGCCGACGAATTGCGCATCTATGCAGTGGCCGGTACGCAGATGCGGGCGGATGCAATTGCTGAGGCTGGTGTTGCACCGGGCGGCATCTTACGACAACTCCAAGCCTTTGTCAGTTAATCCCGCCGAATGACTTGCCAGTCGTCGGGAGTGACTCTGACGATTTGCTTCGCCGGGATGACGCTTACCAGGCTTGTCCCAAAGGCCGAGCAAGGCCCCTAGCGCCAAAACCATGAATACGCCCAGGAGCTAAATCAGCAGGCGGTTGTTCATTAAGCTGGAAGTGTGGTTCCGGGCGATGTTGTCGATTTGCAAGCTTGCGCAGCAGCCAACGATAAAAGTAGTCGTGGAAAGTTGGGTATTCGTTTAGCAGAATGCTCGCCTGCGGCACGAGGAATGCGCAAGGTTTCCATTGCTCCCAGGCCTACGACTCCGTTTTGCGTTGTAAAACTGACCTTCACACACAAATATATTGTCACATTAGAAAATTACTTGACAATGAGGCACGCAGGTTTTATATTTAGGTTGTGATCACCATCACTCTAGGAGATAAATTTATGAGCCTCACCCGATACAATCCGTTTGATTTGACTCCGTTCCAGGCGTTTCGCCTGTTTGAAAATGCATCGCCGAAGGTGGCGCAGTCTGAAGCGGCTCGTCCGTGGGCACCTGCTGTAGATATTCTCGAGACTGAGAATGAGCTGATTTTGAAGGCAGACTTACCGGAAGTAAAGCAAGACCAGATCGACATACGGGTCGAAGACGGAACGCTGACATTGCGCGGCGAGCGCAAGTTCGAAGCTGTAAAAGACGGGAAGGGTTACCACCGCATTGAGCGTAGCTACGGTGCCTTTAGCCGGAGCTTCTCGCTGCCGGATACCGTGCAATCCGATGGCGTCAAGGCGACTTTCAAGGACGGAGTGCTCACCGTGACGCTTCCCAAGAAGGAGATGGCAAAGCCTCGTCAAATCAAGGTAGAAGTTAGCAACTAAGACGCTTCGGCGGCAATCCAATAAACTAAGGGCAGAGGCGAAGGCCTCTGCCCTTTCTTAAGGTAAAAAGGAGTATGGCGATGAATGGAATGAAGACGGTTCTCTTGCTGGGCGGAATGTCTGGCGTATTGTTGTTTATTGGGCAGGCCTTCGGTGGCCGCAGTGGACTCATGCTGGCGCTGGGTGGTGCTGTTCTGATGAACTTCTTTAGCTATTTCTTTTCTGAGAAGATGGCGCTGTCCATGTCTGGAGCGCAGCGCGTAAGCGAAGACGAGCACCCGCATATCTGGAACCGTATAGGGCCCATGACTGCCCGGTTGACCGAGAAGATGGGACTACCAATGCCGCGGCTTTGGGTCCTTCCAGAAGAATCGCCGAATGCCTTTGCTACCGGACGGAACCCTTCGCACTCATCGGTCGCAGTCAGCGCCGGTTTGCTGGAAATCATGAACGACCAGGAAGTTGAGGCCGTAATCGCCCATGAACTCGGCCACATCCTGCACCGGGATATTCTGATCTCGTCGGTAGCGGCAACCATGGGGGCGGCCATTACGGGCTTGGCCCGTTTTGGCATGTTCTTCGGCGGCGGCCGGCGCGACGAAGACGATAGCCCTGCCTCAAATCTGTTAATGATGTTTCTTGCCCCGGTCGCAGCATTGCTGATTCAGATGGCTGTTTCACGCACACGCGAATACTCAGCCGATGCGGCAGCCGCTAAATACACTGGCTCGCCTGTTGGCTTGGTCAATGGCTTGCGAAAGCTCGACACATGGTCGCAGCGCATCCCGATGGAGGCGTCTCCCGCAATGTCGCACATGTATATCTTCCCCCCCGCTATGGGTGGCCTGGCGAGACTCTTCTCCACGCACCCCACGACGGAGCAGCGCATTGCAGCACTCCTGGGCCAACGCCAGTGAAGCGTTGGAAGCTAAGTCGTAAGACTTCGCAGCGTCTGGATGCTGGTCACGTCTGGGTCTACCGTGGCGAGGTGGGCGCAGAGTTGACAGCGGAAACATTGGATACAGTTTTGCTGGTGGACGAGCGGGGGCGCTTGCTGGGAAGCGCTCTCGTCGACGGGGCCTCGCCTGTGCCCGTACGCCTTTATTCAAGACGAGAGCAGGCACTCGATGCTGACTTTGTAGCATCGCGCCTGAATGCCGCACTCGATTGGCGGGAGAAGCTTGCCCTCGACGGAAGTACCGGATACCGCCTCGCTTTTAGTGAGGCCGATGGCCTCCCGGGGCTAACCATCGATCGCTTTGGCCGAGGACTGGCTTTGCAATGTAATGTGCGCAACTATAGCGGATATCTAGACTTAATTGTTAGCCAGATTCAGTCGCGGTTTGATTCATCTGGGGGGATCGATTGTGTGGTGCAAGAAGTTAGTGGCGAACGCAAGCTGTTCATCGGAGATGAAGAAAAAGCCAAAGCTATATATTCTCTGAATAGCTTGGAGTTTGAGGCTGATTTACTGAATGGGCCAAAAACTGGCGCCTTTCTTGACCAGAGAGAGAATTATCTAGCTGCGGCCATGTGGGCAAAAAGGCTTCGGATTGACGGTCGGGGGCTGGATCTTTATTCCTCTTCTGGCGGATTTGCCGTGCATTTGGCCCGTGTTCTAGCCAATGTGGATGCAGTGGAATCTTCGAGGAGCGCAGTCACAAGAATAGAAGAAAATGCCCGCCGAAATCACCTCGATAACGTTCGCGCTATTGAGAGTGATGTGAAGCAGTTTTTGCGTGGATTAGGGCAGGCCCGCCGGCAATACGAATGTGTAATCGCCGATCCTCCCGCTTTTGCCAAGCAAGCCCGCCAAAAGGAAGAGGCCACTCGGGCTTATTACGATCTGAATCTCAGAGCGTTAAGCGCGGTGGCCCCATCCGGGTTGTTTGTGAGTTGTTCCTGCTCCCGTGCCGTCAGCGAGTACGATTTGCTGAATGTGATCAGAGAAGCGGCTCAGGAAAGTCGTAAAACCCTGATATTACTTGAGAAGAGGAGCCAGTCTCTCGACCACCGTGAAGT
>CAZZGS010000245.1:0-3192 GCA_964653845.1 uncultured Bryobacter sp. | reverse complement strand
CCGTGAAGTGATTTCGATTCCCGAAACCAGCTATCTCAAGTGCCTTTTCTTCAGCGTTTCGCCCTCACAATGAGTGAGAGCAAAAAGTACTATTCTGACTTTTTGCCTTTGCGGAAAGCGGCCCAGCGCTTCTTCTGAGCTGCTGCGATGCGGAGGCGGGCTTCTTCGCTAAGTACACGCTTGCGACGTGAACCAGAAGCTGCGGGTGCGCCGGCGGCGGGTGCTGAGGTTACCGACTTACGGCCAGAGATCATGCTGCGGACGGTTGCGATCTGGTCTTCGATGCGCTTGCGCTGCATTTCGAGACCTTCAAGAGCTGCGGCGAGGATTGCCGGATCTTGCATTTGCGATGAGGGACGAGCCATGTTTATTCCTTATTTTTGTTTTGTTACTGCTTGTCCACAGCATATCAGAATAACTTCCTCGAATCGAGCAAGATCGTAACAGGACCATCATTCACCAACGACACTTTCATGTGAGCCCGAAACTTGCCCTTGCTTACTGCAAGACCCCGCTGGCTGAGACTTGATACCAGTTGCTCAAAGAGAAGGTGTGCTTCAATGGGCAGTTCAGCGCCGTCGAAAGAAGGCCGGTTACCTTTTCGCACATCGCCAAATAGAGTAAATTGACTCACCAGCAGAACCGCCCCGCCGCTTTGAGAAACGTTGAGATTCATCTTGCCTTCGCTGTCTTCGAAGATGCGCAGCTCGCATAATTTGTTAACCATAAACAAAACATCTGCTTCTGTATCTCCTTTTCCAACTGCGGCAAGCACCAGCAATCCCGGGCCGATCGAAGAGATCAATTCTCCTTCAACATTGACACTGGCAGAGAGGACACGTTGCACGACTGCCCTCATTGCTCCGGCTCCCGACTAATAGAATCCGCATAGATCTGAAGGCGGCGCCGGAAGCCGGCTTCGCTAAATAGAGATTCCAGCGGCTGCGACACGCGGCGGCGCCAGTTGGGTGCCTCGCTGGTGGTGCCGGGCAGATTTTGCTGAGCACTCTCTCCGGTAAGTTCTTCGAGATTGAGCAGTCGTAACTGTGAGGGTGTATTCGAAAGGAAACGGCAGAGCGCCGCGAAGAAAACCTGCGGATTCGCTTCTTCAGGGCTGAGGTGAAATGCCTCGCGAAGTCTCGCTAGCGCTTTTGTACGAGCTTGTCGCGAGGCGGTTAGCTCTGAGGCAGGCAGCATTCCCATATTCACGCGTGCATCGAGATCGACTCCAGTCAACCATCCATCGAAAGTAGGTAGATCGTGCGTGGTGAAGGAAGCAATGGCATCGCGTGGATAGTCCACAGCGGGCCTGAAACTGTCACCGCTGCGCTCAAAAAGAATAAGCCGATAGCTGAGAATCTGGAATTGGTCGAGTGCTCTGCGAAAGTAATCCGGCACTGTGCCGAGGTCTTCGCCAACCACAATGAATTTGTTTCGCTGACTTTCGAGGGCAAGGATGCGAAGTAAGTCTTCAAAATGGTCTCGCACGTAGGCCCCGTCACGCGCACTCATCTGATCTGGAATCCAGTACAGCCGGGCCAAACGCATGACATGGTCAAGGCGTATGGTGCCGCCGTGGCGAGCGGCACAGCGGATCGACTCAATGAAGTATTCGTAGCCAGAGTCGGCGTGGCGCTGTGGATGGAGTGCGGGGAAGCCCCAGTCCTGCCCATTCTCGTTGAAGTCGTCCGGCGGCGACCCGACTCGCACGCGAGGGGCAAAGAGATCCTGATAAGCCCAGTAATCGGCTCCGACGCGGTCTGTGGCGAGGGCGAGGTCATGATACAGGCCAAGCGAATAGCCAGACTCGAGCAGATACTTGTGTGCGGTAGAAATCTGCTGCTCGAGGCGCATCTCGATGAATGCGTAGAAGTCGATTTGACTCGCCAGTTGGTTTCTGAGCGACTGGCTTTCCTTGCTGCCGGGGGTCTGGTACTCCGCCGGCCATTGCTGCCAGTGCCAGGCATCGGGGTTGCGCCGGTGGAAGTAGCGGTCAAATGCCATATAAGTGCAATAGTTTTCCAGCCACTGGCCGCGTGAGCTTCTGAACTGATTGAGTTCTGCGTACGAGCCTCGCTTGAATTCACGGTAGAGCAGAAGAAGGAAGAAGGTTTTGAGTTTGGCAACCTGTTCATATTCGACAAATTCCGAAGCTCGCAGCTTGGCCAGTGTCTGCTGAAACTGCGCACTCTGTACGATCTTTCTTGCCATACCCGAGTGAGCGAACTCAGGGGTTGCTTCGATGTCGAGATAGAGCAGATTATGAGTGAAAATACTCAACGGAAGATAAGGGCTGGTGTTGTATGGGGTGCGGTTGTGAATGGCGTGGAGTGGGTTGAGTGCGATGAAGTCTACCGGGGCTCGCTCGGCCAGGCGCATGGCGAAGTTGCGCAGGTCACTTAGATCGCCCGCGCCCCAGTTCCGCTCACTGCGCAGTGAAGGCAAAAAACAATTGATGCCATTGGCGGGATGTTTGAGAGCAGGGAAGTGGCATTGGTCCGGGGCTAGAATCCAGCGAATGCGCATGCTGCGTTGGCTCGTCTTGATTGTGAGCCAGTGATAGCCGGGACTGGCGAGCCCCTCCAGGCTTGGGTCACTTGGTGTGCAGACGCTTTCTGAGCCGTTTTCCCATTCGATGTGTAGCGTAACTGCTTCGGCTGGTTCCTCAGGCCCGAGTTGTAGCTGTAGTTGTGCCAGGGGCTGGTTCACGCTTTCAACAAGGGTTTCTGTCCGAATGAGTTTCTTTGTCTCTCTAGCCTCCTCAGTGGATAAAGCGGCTAGGGTTTGCGTTTCGTCTTCGAGTGAAATCGATTGGCCAGTAAGAGACTCGATGATCGCAGTGGCGGTTGCTGCTTCTACTTGCCGCTGATGGCCCCAGATTGTCTGGTATTGAAGTTCGAGGCCAAGTTGCCGGGCGAGGCGGGCGGCCGCGCCGGTTTGTGAATCGTGTTCGTTCAGAAAGAGTGCTCCCTCTCTATTCTAGGAAGCATGGGATAATGCAGGCATGGAGAATCGTACTAATCTCGGCGCTGCCCCAGCGGATTTGTTTACCCGTGTGGACCAGGAGTTCTCCGAGAACGACGGCGACGGCATCATCACTACGACACTCGACAGTGCCATCAACTGGGCTCGAAAGAATTCGATCTGGCCAATGACATTTGGTCTGGCCTGCTGTGCCATCGAGATGATGGC
>CAZZGS010000244.1:0-6764 GCA_964653845.1 uncultured Bryobacter sp. | reverse complement strand
ACCTGTGCCCGTGCCCTTCAGCCCCGACGCAGGTCCTTGTGGGCTTGCACCGGACCGTAGCGCCGGTCTCTATGTCTCGCAAGGTGGCAACGACGCTGTTTCCCGAATTCAATTAGACAAGACGCCTTGGACAGCTCAAGCTGTCGCTGGACGCCTCAGCCAGGCACTTGCTTCCTTGCCCCCCCGAAAATTGGCCTTGTTTTTGCCTCAGGGCCTGGAAATTGCCGCAGACCAATCCATCCTTTTTACCGATGCTGAGGCACAACGCATCTTCCGCAGTAATCAGGGCAGCCTAAGCGTCTTCGCCGGAATCGGTCGCCCCGGATTCTCTGGCGATTCTGGTCCTGCTGTTAACGCTGCATTCACGGCACCAATTGCGATCGCGGGCGGCACAAGCGGCAGATACTGGATTGCCGATAGCCTCAATCGAAGGATTCGTCTGGTCAGCCCGAATGGACAAATTTCGACCGTCGCCACTGGCGACGCCTCTAATCCCGTCAATCGCCTGGGCATCCCTCTCGAACTGGTTGCTGGCTTGGATGGGAAACTATACTTCACAGAACTCGGCAAGCATACCGTTCGTCGCATGGATAGTAGTGGCAACATGACCACAGTGGCGGGCGGGGAGCAGACGGGCTTTGCCGGAGATGGTGGGGATTCTACTTCCAGTCTCCTCAACAATCCTATTGGCCTTGCCATCGATCCGGCCGGGAATCTTTATATCGCCGATGCCGGCAACCAGGCTGTGCGGCGGATCAACCCCTCCGGGCGGATCGACACCATCGCCGGCCGGGGGCAAGTTGCAGACTGGGTCCCGATGCCTGCCACTCGAGCCATACTTTCCAATCCAAACCGTCTCTCTATCGACGCCACGGGTGCATTGCTCATCGCTGAGACCACGAGCGACGGAAAGGCTGGCTCAATCCGCCGACTGGACTCCACAGGGCAATTGATCCCAATTGCAGGCAATCGCCTCGGTGGCGAAGCTGGCGAAGCTGCTCTGGCCCAACGCGCTTCCATAGGCCCGATTGGCGGCCTGCGTGGCGCTCCCGATTGCTCTGTCTGGCTCACTGATTCTGCGAATCGAACCATTCGCCGGCTCACTCCCTTAACTCCTGCTTCCATTCGAATCGCTGGAGGGGATTCTCAGTCTGGTTTGGTCGGTGCGGCCTTGCCCGAGCCTCTGGCTGCATCGGTGCTAGACGAGTCAGGTATTCCATTGCCAGGAATCAGCCTTCGCTTTCGCGTTATCTCAGGCTCGGCTCGTGTAGAGCAAGATCTGGTGCAAACCGATTGGAATGGAATTGCGCTAGCCGTTCTCAAAGCCGGTGCTGAAGCAGGGCCCATTGAGGTAGAAGCCAAATTGGTGGATTCCGCCATTCTTGTCGAGCCTATACGCTTTCAATTGCAATCTGTAGCCTCCATTGCTGCGCCTACCAGTTCTGCTCCCCAATTCCGCATCACAACCACTGCCGGCACAGCCAGAACAGCCAATCAGGAGTCGGTTTTTCTCGCAGATCCGGTCGGCTTTGCCACCGATCGAAACGGGAATTATTACCTCAGCGACGCAGGCCTCAACCGGATTCTCAAGGTCGCCCCAGACGGTACCTGTCAGGTCGTAGCTGGTCTTTCGGAATCTGGTTTTTGCCGTCAAGCCCAATCCACTCCCCAGGCTATCCTCGGTCCTGCCGGGCTGCTGGTTAGTCCCGACGGGGATTTATTCTTCGTCGAAAGGCTCGGAAATCGCGTTCGCAGGTTGTCGTCATCCGGGGAGCTAACGCTTTTTGCCGGCTCGGGGCTACCTGGCTTCGCTGGTGACAAAGGCCCAGCCAGCGCTGCTCGTCTCAATTCGCCTCAGGCACTGGCTCTTGCCCCTGACGGCAGTATCCTGATCAGTGATACCGGAAATCGCAGGCTTCGCAAAGTGGACTCAAGTGGCATAATCGAGACCTTCGCCGGTTCAGGTAGCGTCGGCTCAGGTGGAGCCGGTGCACCCGCATTGCAGGCTCCATTTGTTGCCCCCATGGGCATGTCCTTTGGCACCGACGGAGTGCTCTATATCGCCGATGCTGGTGCTCATCAGGTGAAAGGAATCTCCACAGAAGGGATCGTGTTTATCGTCGCCGGCACAGGAAAGCCTCCTGTATTGGCTCAACGCCAGACTGGCGTACTTCCTGACGAACTTGACACACCGCTCTCGGTAGCCATAAGCTCCTCCGGGGCCATATACATCAGCGAATTCGGGCGCGTCCGCGTGCTTGCTCCCGGTGTGGCTCCTGCCTCAATTCCAGACCGGGGTTTCGGACAGCGACTCCTGCTAACCCTCTCTGATGACAAGCTGTATATTCTCGACTCCGACCGCGCAGCCCTACGCCTCCTTGAGCCAGACTCCACCCTGCGCTCCCTTTTAGGGTCAAGATTCTATGGCGATGGCGGTCAGGCAATCGACGCAACTCTTTCTTCTGCTGAAGGCCTGGCCTTTGACAGTGAAGGCAATCTGTACGTCTCCGACACCCAGAACAATCGCGTCCGCCGCATCCTCCTTAGTGGCGTCATCGAGACCATTGCTGGCAACGGCCTGCCGGTCTCAGCTGGTGATGGTGGACCGGCAAATCAGGCAAGCATTGACGGCCCGGCCGGTTTGGTGGTCCAACCCGATGGCTCGCTCTTGGTTGCCGAATCCAGGGGTGCGCGCATCCGGCGCATTTCCCCCGACGGCATCATTTCCACCTTCGCTGGTTCAGGTCTTCTTGGCAATACTGGCGATAACGGCTTTGCTCGCGAGGCTTCCTTTCAATCCCCCACAGGTCTCGCGCTGGATTCCAGCGGCAACCTTTTTGTCTCCGATTACCTTGCCAACACCATAAGAAAGATTTCGCCAGATGGCATCATTCGCAGCTACGGAGGATCGGGCCGCACCAATATCGAGAGTACCAATCCGGTAATTGGTCTGCGTGCCACCGAAACTGATTTTCAGGGACCCTCAGGCTTGGCTCTCGATGCAGCCGGCAATCTTCTGGTAGTCGACAAACTCAACAATCGCATCTGGAAGCTCTTGCCTTCGGGGGCGATTTCAGTCCTGGCTGGAAACGGCCAGCGAAGGGCAAGTGGCGAGAGTGTGGTCGCTGTCGACTCCTCCTTCAACCGGCCGTCTTCGATCGCCGTCGATCGGCGAGGCCGTATTTTTGTTTCCGAGGAGGCCAATCGAATTCGCGTCATCCAGCCGGATGGCTTGGTCTTTACTATCGCGGGCCGAGGGCCTTCCGGCCTTTCAGGCGACGACGGCCCTGCCTCACAAGCCACCCTCAGCGACCCAGGCGCGCTTGCGATTGCTCCGGATGGCGCAATCGTGTTTTCCGACCGAGGCAATCGCCGATTGCGCCGCCTCCTTGAACCTTAGCTACGCCGTCTCTTAGCCCAGGAAACGAGTGCCAGGGCAACTCCCACCAGGTCCAAGAGTGGCAGGTTCAGGGTTTGCACTTCATTGTTTGCAGCCAGTGCCAGAAGGTCGTGTGTGATTGCCGATGGATGTATGTCGTCGGCAAAGAGCGATGTGGCACAATTTGACCCTGTCGAGCCGGCAAAACCAGCAAAACAAGGTGTAGTTGCATTCGTGATCGCGTAAGCCGCACCGCTATTGAGGGCGTCAAAGTAGATGCTGTTAAAAGCTGAATACGTGTCAAAGCGGAAAATTGCTGATTTTGGAATGCCAGGTAGTTCAACATGAAGTCCAGAGCAAAATTATATTGCTGCGTTGCTGCTGTTGCAGAGGCGGAGTTATTGAGCACCAGTTTCGACTCAGGCGTCAATCCGATGTCAGGAGCATTGAGCACCGCAAAGCGCCGCGCCCCATAGTTCTCCAACACATAGGCACTGAAGTACAGATTTACCGCCGCCTGCCGTGCCGCTGCGTTACGCTCTGCTGGTGCAAGTTTGGCCGCATCGCGCAAGGTCGTTCCCGCCAGCAAACAAAACATAGAGGGCATTGGGATCAGCGCGAAAATTTACCTCCGAAAGATAGTAGACCACCTGCGTGAAAACCCCCCGTCGGAATCCCGAAGCTATCGGCAGTTCCGCCTGTAGCTGTGCGAGCCCCTCCAATCGAGTAGTTGTTTCCTGGCCCATCAATTTTCAGATTCAGGAAATTGGCCCCAAGCGTCAGCCCTGCATATTGGCCTGCGGCAGGAAAACCTTTCAAAACTGCAAACAGCTCACTCCATACAGGCCCGTTCGAAAACCTGCCTTGATAGTATGGTGACCCAGGTATGGAGCCTGCAGTCATCTTTGATATATTGCCCGCGTCGCTCAGGCTATCGCCAAAGAAGAAAAGATCCGAGAATGGAGCAGCTTTGAGTCCAAAAGTAGACAAAAAAGCGAGGCATAAAATGAATCTGGTGCGCAGCATATCAGTGTGCACCAGACTTTTTCCGACTTCAAGGGCCCGATGAGCCTACCCTCGCTTTATTAACCCACTTAATTGGCGGTACAGACGGCTGAAGCAGCATTAAATGCCCCGCTTTCCGTCCGTACTGTTGCCAATGCCAACTTGGCAATATCATTGCTGTCTATTAGTCCAGCGGACGTTATAAAGTTGTTAAAACTGGTGTTTGTCGTGCCAAAAATGGTCTGCAGCTTCGGCAGCAATGCGGCCGGTATGTCCCTGTAGGACCACACAGCAAACATCGGCACCGATCCTCCTGCTCGACGTAATGCCGCGTACGAATTTGAGAAAAACTGCGATTGTACAGACTGGCCAGCCCAACCGCTGGAATATCCCAACTCGACCAGAAGAATGGGTTTACCGCCCGCGTAGGAGACCATCAGCGGGATGTCAAAAGTGGGCGAATTCATATCTCTCTGTTGAAAATCGCCCGTAATCGCGTAGTAGGTAAAGGACACATGGTCTAAACTAGGCTGCAAGGCCCGGTAAACCAGATCCTGTGAGCGCGTCGCGTCAAAATTGAACACAATTCCAACTGATAACCCCGGCTTTGCCGCTTTGATCTTTGCACGTGCGGCATTGTACAGCGTCTGAAACGCCGCCCCACCATTCGGGTTGATATTCAGATAGGCGTCCACTTCATAGCCAATGTTGATCCATTTCACCGAAGAATTCAAAAGTGGAATGAGCCGGGTCAATAAAGCGTCCATTCGCGCGAGCACTTGCGTGTTGTTCAGCGGAAGTCCTGACAGATAGCTTGGCAATGCTGGCGCAACGGTTTGTGGCACTCGCAATGTGAAAACCGTACTCAGGTTGTACTTGGCCGCCAATTTCAGTTCCTTGTCAATTCGAGTCAGATTGTAAACCCCTCTTGCTGGCTCCAGTTCTGACCACGGTGCAGACACCACAATATTCTTCGAACCCAAATTCATGCCCAATTGCAAGGCGCCTTCCCGCTGCGCATCGCTGATGGTTGCGTCTTCAGGCACCGAGGCGATCCCTGCTACAGGACAGGTTCTATTAGATCGGTCCAACGTGGGTATAACCGATGCATTGGAAACCCCACTGCTCCACTTGAACTCCAATCCTGCCACCCCAAAGTACACAACCCCAAAACCAGGTGCAATTCCCCATGTTTGCGCAGGTGAACCCAGATCAAACAGGTAAACCCCGGTAAAAGTCCGTCCGTTCCCTTGCACCGTCCCGCTCGTCGATTTTAAAGTCACTTGGCCCAATGGTGTCGACCAGCTTTGCCCGATGCTGGCATCCAGCCGAAACATCGGCACTGGCGAATCGTTCCACTTCGTCACTCCATTGAACTTATAGCCCTCAAAGCTCAAGCCCTTGTTGTTTTGGCTCAAGAGCAAGGAATACGTAGCCCACGGATAGGTCTGTTCGAAGTCCATTACGGTACGCGAGCCGTACGTCGTTACCGTTCCTATTCTGAAGGTGATCGGCAACGGGGTAAGAGTAGAGTTGAGCACCCACTGATTTCCTGTGGCGCTTGGTATCAGGGTTTGACCATTCAATAGACACAACGATCCTACGACTCCGAAGAGCAGCTTACGCATTTTTGACATGCAACTCTTATCGGCATTCTTAGCGATTCACTAGAACCAAAAAACGAAAAGTCGCTTAGCAATTCGCTCAGATCCTATGCGGCAATTTAAGGCTGGTCCTTAGTTATGCACAGTGGAGTGCCCCTCAAAATCGCTCTGGCCCGGTTGCTTCTTCCCCCTTTTGGTGAAATCGGTACTAAAGGGCTAAGCCATTGCGCTGAGGCATTTCTTTATTTCAACTGAGGCAAAGCTTCGTCATTCTTGCTTCCGCTACAACCCGTTGAAACCATCTCCAGTGCTATTCTGTCCAATGAAATATGAAAGCCTCATCGATCAAAATCATCAAGTTGGGATTCGTTTTGGGCTTGTTTTCCAGCCTCGTAGCTCCAACTCTTCAGGCTCAGGATTCTTACCTTCCTCTTGCCGAAGGCAATCGCTGGGTTCTCAGCAGCCCGGCAGTGGCTCAACCAGTTACTCTCGAAGTTCTCTCTCGGGACGGCGAAGGATACCGCATCCGGTTTTCCAGCCCATTTGGCAATAGCGATTGGACTCTAGTGCCGCGTGGCGAACAAGTATTGATGACAAAGTATGGCAAGGACGGTCAGATGATGAGCTTGCCGGCGAACCAGGTCTACTTTGATTTTGCTGCTCAAAAAGGCCAATCCTGGAAAATGTCGGCAGGGCAGATGTCAGTTTCTCAGACTAAAATGACGGTCCAAACCAAGTCAACGTCCTACAACAACGCAATTCAGATCCGCCAGGGT
>CAZZGS010000243.1:4957-6791 GCA_964653845.1 uncultured Bryobacter sp. | reverse complement strand
CAGGTACACAATCGGGATCTTCTCCCGCATCGCAATCTCTTGCGCCCGCAAGATCTTCGCGATCGTCTCCGGCCACCACGCACCCGCCTTCACCGTGGCATCATTGGCCACCACCACCGCGCAACGCCCCTCGATCCGTCCCACCACGCAAACCACACCGGCCCCCGGCGCTGCCCCGTCATAGCGGTCATATCCAACCAGCAGCCCTGTCTCAAACCTCGGAGCCCCCACATCGAGCAGCAACCCAACTCGCTCTCTGGCCGTCAGCTTCCCCTGTTTGTGCTGCCTCGCGATCTTCTCCTCACCCCCACCCATCAGGAGTCTGCCTTCCAGTTCGCGTAATTCCTCAAGCAATTGACGTGTTCGATTCGGCATAAAGCTGATCTAACTATAAGATGAGAAGACCCATGGCAATTTTCGACCGCAAAACGGCACAAGTCCTCGCGACGATCCTTGCCTTTGCCGCAGCCCTCTGGCTGCTCTATGGCCTCCGCGATCTATTCTTTCTCCTTGTCCTCGCTATCTTCTTCGCCTACACCGTCGAGCCACTCATCAGCCTGATCTACCGTCACACCCCAAGCAACATCTCGCGCCGCACGTCGATCTTCGTAACCTTCCTCTTCGTCCTGCTCGCCACCCTCTTCGCCAGCTTCGTCCTCGGGCAAATGGTCACCACGCAGGCAGGGGACCTGATTCAACAACTCCCCAGCCTCGATCAGGACCCCTCACACGCCACTTCCTTTCCGCTCCCTTCACAACTCGAACCATTTCGTGACGAACTGACGCATTACAGCCTCGACTTCGCCCGCTCCGTCGCCAGTGGCTTCCTTGGCAGTCTCGGCAGTGCAGGCTTCCTCCTCCTTGCCCCAATCTTCGCCCTCTTCTTTCTGCTGGAAGGCCCTTCCTTCCGTCACTTGCTCGTCGAAATCGCGTCTCGCTCGGGTGAACATATCTGGCTCACCGGCCTCCTCGACGACCTCCGCAACCTCCTTAGCAACTACATTCGCGCCCTCTTCCTCCAAAGCTTTTCCGTCTTTTTGGGCTACGCGATCTTCTATCAAATGGCCTATGTTCCTTACGCCATACTGCTCGCCACTCTTGCTGCTGTCCTTGAAATCATTCCCGTCCTTGGCTGGATCAGCGCCGCACTGCTCAGCCTCATCGTCGCCGGCTTTGTCGGCTACCCACATCTGCTCTGGATGCTCGTCTTCTATCTGATCTTTCGCATTTTTCAGGACTATGTCATCACTCCCTACGTCATGCAGAAGGGCATTGAACTCCCAGCCTTTCTCATCCTCACAGGAGTAATCGCAGGAGAAATGCTCGGCGGCATCCGCGGCATGTTCCTCTCGATCCCCCTCATGGCCGCTCTCAGAATTGTCTACCGTCACCTTTCCAAACGCGGCATGGCACTCAGCCTCATCTTCCTCGCCTCTCTAGCTCAAGCTCACTCCATCAGCGTCAGCACCAGCGAAGGAAAACTAGAAGCAACCATCCTCACCCTCAACATTCGTTTACCACGCTATGAAGTAGAGCACCTCCCTCAGACAGGCCTCGCTGCTGCATTCCGCTTCACGGGCTCCGAACTCAAGGCCTCTAGTTGCAAGCCGGTCGAGAACGAACTCTTCTGCGAACTCACCTATACCTTTCCGCAAACCCCCTCGGAAAAACTCGAAGCCCAGGTCACCCTCGCCCGCATCACCGTCCCCAACCACGTGCACATCATGAAGCTCACCCGTGGCGCAGTCACCCGTCAGGCCGTCTTCGACCGTACCTTCGAACAAGAGCAGATCGACTTCCACGAACTCGCCCGCGCCGAAGTCTGGTGGCGAGC
>CAZZGS010000243.1:0-4857 GCA_964653845.1 uncultured Bryobacter sp. | reverse complement strand
GTGAGTCTTTTCGCCACGCGTTTTTCGCGGAACATACCAGAGCCTTGGTCTCGTATCATCTTTTGGGCATTCTCAGCCCTTGGAATAGTTTGGAGCATATGGGTATTCATAAGACGTTTCTGATCTTCGCCCTCGCCGCTGTCACCTTCGCGCAAGACATTACCGCCAAGGCCGATGAATTCGTCTCTGCCTTCGTCAAACAGAACAAGTTTTCAGGCACGGTCCTGATTGCCAAAGAAGGCAAAGTCGTTTTCGACAAGGCCTACGGCATGGCCAACTACGAATGGTCCATCCCAAACACAACAGACACCAAATTCCGTCTTGGCAGCGTCACCAAACAATTTGGCGCGGCAGCCATCCTCAAGCTGGAAGAGATGGGCAAACTCAAAACCACCGACAAGGCCTGCGACTACTTGCCTGACTGTCCCGAAAATTGGAAGCCCATCATCATCCATCACCTTCTCACTCACACCTCCGGCATCCCCAACTTCACCGCCCTTAAAGACTACGGGCAACTCAAGCTGCTGCCGTCAAAATACGACGAGCAATACAAAGCCGTGCGCGATCTCAAAATGGACTTCGACCCTGGCACAAAATTTTAGTACTCCAACACCGGCTACATCCTGCTCGGCCAGATCATCGAGAAAGCTTCCGGCAAGCCCTGGGAAGTCTTCCTCGATGAGCAGATCTTCGTCCCCGCCGGCATGACCAATACTCGCGCCGACAACAACTTGGTGCTTCTCCCCAAGCGCGCCAGCGGCTACCGCGCAAACGGCGGTGCGCCCACAAACGCAAGCTACATCGACATGCGCATCCCCAGCGTCGCAGGAGCCCTCATCTCAACCACTGGCGACCTCTATAAATGGGACCGCGCCCTCGCCTCAGGCAAGATCCTAACCGAATCCAGCCGCACCAAAATGTGGACCCCAGAGAAAGACAACTACGCCTACGGCTGGGGCATCGCCAAGCAGAACGGCAAGACCGAACAAAGCCACGGCGGCGGCATTGATGGCTTCTCTACCTTTATCCTGCGCGTCCCGGAAGACGGAGTTTTGATCGTTGTCCTTTCCAACTTCGAAGACGGCAAGACTGGCGACGTCCGCCGTGGCCTCACCGACATCGCCTACGGTCGCCCAATAGAAGTCCCCAAGGAGCGTACGGAAATTCAACTGGATAGCGCCACCATTGAGGATTATCCCGGCACCTACCAACTCTCCCCAGACTTCGCATTAGTCATCACTCGGCAAGGCAACCAGCTCATCACCCAGGCTACCGGCCAAGGCAAGATGCCTATCTTCGCAGAAGCCAAAGACACCTTCTTCCCCAAAGTCATGCCAGCCACCATTGTCTTCACCCGTGAAAACGGCAAAGTCTCCGGCCTCATCCTCAAGCAGGGTGGCCGTGAAATGCCTGCACCCAAAAAGCCTTAATGCCAGCGGGCTCCCGCCCCGTATTCATTAAATTGTCATTAACCGGGTCTTAGACTCTTGGTATGAACCCGAAACGCTCACCATTTGTGGTTTGCGTGCTTTTGTTGGCTCTTCTTCCCGGCTGCTTCCGCAATCGCAAGAATAAGACCGAAACGGTGCGGGTTCGCGGTTCTGACACAATGCTCATCCTCGCTCAGGCCTGGGCTGAGGCTTACGCGAGCGCACACCCCACTATCAATGTCGAGGTCTCCGGCGGCGGCTCCGGCCAAGGCATCGCGGCCCTAGTCAACGGTGCCATCGACATCGCCAACAGCAGCCGCAACATCCATCCTGAGGAATCCGCCAGTGCCTTGCACAACTCAGGCAAGCCTCCGCAGGAATTTGTTGTCGGCCACGACGCTCTTGCCGTTTTTGTCCACCCCGGCAACCCCATAGACTCGATCACCGTCAGCGAACTTTCCGAGATTTTCCGCGCCGGAGGCGGCACCACAACGTGGTCTCAACTTGGGATCCGCATCCCCACCGGCCGCGACAAAATCATCCGCGTCAACCGCCAATCCAGCTCTGGCACTTACGAATTTTTTCGCGAGCACGTCCTCCAAACGCAGGATTTTCAACTCGGCTCCCTCGACATGAACGGCTCCAAAGAAGTTGTCGAGTTGATTGCCTCCACTCCCGGTGCCATCGGTTACAGCGGCATGGGCTTCGCCACTTCTCAGGTGAAGATGCTCCAGATCAGCATGGCAAAGGGCAAGCCCGCCATTGCCCCCTCTGTGGCTAACGTAATTTCGCGAAGCTACCCAATTTCGCGTAGCCTCCTGATTTATACTTTGGGCGAACCAAACGCAGCTGTTCGCAACTACCTGGATTGGATCCGCTCTCCCGATGGACAGGAAATCGTTGCCGCAACCGGCTATGTGCCCTTAGGCTGTGAAGGGAAAATTGCAAAGTCTCTATGCAACGGCGCTGGCACAAACTAAGTGAAGCACTGATCGAGTCGGTGATCCGCGTCTGCGGCTTTAGCGCAGTAATTTTCGTCCTCGGGATTTTTTTCTTTGTCTGCCGCGAAGCCGCTCCGCTCTGGTCGGAACCCTCTTTCCATTGGACGGAATTCCTCTTCAGCATCGAGTGGCAGCCTACTTCTCTTCATCAAAAGCGCTATGGCGTGCTCGCGATGATCGCCGGTACGCTCGGCATCACTCTCCTGTCCATGCTCATCGCGGTGCCTCTAGGCGTTGGTGCCGCCATCTACATCTCGGAATTCTGCTCCCCACGCCTCCGCGAAATCCTCAAAGTCCTGGTCGAATTACTCGCCGCCATCCCCAGCGTGGTTTGGGGTTTCGCCGGCCTTACCATCATCAGCCGCTTGATCGTTCGCTACACCAATGCCGACGTCGGAGTGAACCTCCTCAATGGCGCCATCCTCCTCGCCCTGATGAGCATTCCCGTCATCGTCTCGCTATCTGAGGACGCGTTTAAGGCCGTTCCAGACTCTTACCGTGAAGCCGCTCTGGCCATGGGTGCCACCCGCTGGCAAACCGTTTGGGCTGTTCTCTTGCCCGCAGCCCGCAACGGCTTGATCGGCGCTGTCCTGCTCGGCTTTGGACGCTCCATCGGCGAGACCATGGCCGTCCTGATGGCTACCGGCCACGCCATCAACATCCCTCATTCCATTCTCGATCCCGTCCGCACGCTCACTGCCAATATTGCCGCAGAACTCGGTGAGGCCCCCGCGCAATCCACCCACTATCAAGTCCTCTTTCTGATTGGGGTCCTCTTGTTTCTGATTACCTTCTCCATCAACCTCGCTGCCGGATACTTCATCCGCAAGGAGCGCCACCAGTGAGCCGCTTCCTGGTAACTCCTCAGGTCGCTGCCAAGATCCGGCAGGAGAGAATCGCACACAGCGTCCTGGCTCTGATACTGGTCTCCATACTCATCCCGCTTCTGGCCATCGTGGCCTATCTCTTCTGGCGCGCAGCCCCAGCCCTCAGTCTCGACTTTCTCCTCTCCTCGCCTACTCTCGGAATGCGGGAAGGCGGAGTTTGGCCCGCATTCGTCGGAACCCTGTATCTGGTCACGATCTCGCTAGCCGTTGCCGCGCCACTTGGCATCCTTGCCGCCGTTTATCTCACCGAATACGCGCGTGAGAACTGGTTCAACAAAGCCATCAACTTGGCTGTGCTCAATCTAGCCGGGGTCCCCAGTATCGTTCACGCCCTCTTTGGCCTCGGTGCCTTCGTCTACGGGGCCAGGATTGGCTTCTCCGTACTATCCGCCTCGCTCACCCTCGCCATCATGACCATGCCTGTCATCATCGCCAGCACCCGTCAGGCCTTGCTCAGCGTTCCCCATTCCTATCGGGAAGCCAGTTGGAATCTCGGGGCCAGCCGCTGGCAAACCATTCGCCGCATTGTTCTTCCCAATTCCATCAGCGGCATCCTCACCGGAATCATCCTCCAGGTCAGTCGCGCCGCTGGAGAAACTGCTCCCATCATGTTCACCGGTGCCGTCTTCTACAAGGCAATTAAACCCGGCACTCTCTTCCCCTACGCCCTCGACGAACAATGCATGGCGCTCTCTATGCATCTCTACACCCTTTCTACCCAAACTCCCGGTGTCGACGAATCCATTCCCAATGCCACGGCGGTGCTGCTTCTCTTGCTGGTTTTCTCAGTCAATTCCGTCGCGATCGCCATTCGCATGCTGCTTCGCTCGAGGGTAAGATGAGCAATCGGCTTGAGGTTCACAATCTCTCGCTGTCTTACTCAGGCCATCGCGTCCTCAATGACCTGAGTTTCGATGTCCGCGCAAACGAGATCCTCGCGATCATCGGCCCTGCCCAGTCGGGCAAATCCTCTCTCCTGCGCTGTCTGAACCGCACGATCGACTTCATCCCGCAAGCTTCCATGTCCGGCCGTGTGCTGTTGGATGGCACTGTCGTAAGCGGCAAGACAGATCTCGACGTCCTTCGCCGCCGCATTGGTATGGTGAGCCCTCTCCCCGTCGGTCTCCCTCTATCCATCTTTGAGAACGTAGCTTTCGCTCCCCGTTGCGCAGGTGTTTCCAGTCGCACCGAAATTGCTGAAACCGTCGAGCGTTGTCTCCGTCGTGCCGTCCTTTGGGATGAAGTCAAGGATCGGCTCTCTCTGCCTGGCACTCAGCTCTCCGGCGGCCAACAGCAGCGGCTCACCCTGGCCCGCGCCCTCTCCCACAATCCGGAGATCCTCTGTCTCGATGAATTCTCCATCGCCATCGATCCCGTCACCACCATGCGTATCGAAGAAGTCCTCCGCGAACTCCGTCCCGAGCTTTCAATCATCCTCGTCACCAACCTCACCCAGCAGGCCCGCCGCCTCGGCGATCGCACCATGTTCCTGCTCAACGGTGAAATCGTAGAACTCGGCCCTACAGACAAAATCTTCTC
>CAZZGS010000242.1:0-6830 GCA_964653845.1 uncultured Bryobacter sp. | reverse complement strand
ACGGGGCGCATGGTAATGCGCTGGGTGAGAGTTTGTCCGATCGAGATCTCGATCGATTCAAATACTACTGGGTTGAAACCGGGCTTTTCACAGCGCAGCGAATAAGTGCCGATTTGGAGACCTGAGACCTGGAATTGGCCTGAGTCGCTGGAGGTGATTTGGCGGGTTGCGCTTGATGATGCCTGGCGGAGGGTGATGTTGACGCTGGGGAGAGCAGTGCCGCTGGAATCGACGACAATGCCCTGGACTGCACCGGTGGAGGTGAGTTGGGCATAAAGCAGAATTGAGAGGCAAAAGAGGGGCAGACAGCGAATCATGATCGGCACCATGAGTATGGCGCAAATTATCCAGATTGATTCGCAATACGAATCGTTATTGATTGATCGAAGATAGTTCCTCATTACACTGCGTTAGCCTAAGCGAATAAGATCAAAATGCTGCGCCACGTCCTTATTCTCTTTCTAGCCCTTTACCCCGTCCTGGCCCAAACAATAAAGGTCGACCCACTGCGCTATGCCAACATGCGTTACCGCATGGTTGGCCCCGAGCGTGGCGGCCGCGTTACTGCCATAGCAGGAGTCACCTCGCAGCCACTGACTTATTACATGGGCTCCACTGGTGGCGGTGTTTGGAAGACTACCGACGCCGGCATTCGCTGGACCAACATCTCCGATGGCTTCTTTGCTGTAGCCTCGATGGGCGCTATTGAGGTGAGCGAGACTAACCCAAGCGTCGTCTATGCCGGTACGGGATCGTCCAAGATCCGGAGCAATGTCTCGATCGGCCGGGGCATTTATAAATCCACGGATGCGGGCAAGACCTGGAGCTTCCTCGGTCTGCGCGATACGGGGCAGATCTCCACCATCCGCGTTCACCCAAGCAACCCCGATATCGTCTACGTCGCTGCCCTTGGCAATCCCTTCGTGCCAAATCCTGATCGGGGTGTCTTTCGCAGTAAAGACGGCGGCAAGAATTGGCAAAAGGTACTCTTTCAATCCGAAGAACTAGGAGCGGCGGACCTTGAAATCGAACCGGGAAATCCCAACGTCCTGTACGCCAGTCTCTGGAAAGGCCAACGCAAACCCTGGACCATCATCAGCGGCGGAAAAGAAGGCGGCATCTACAAAAGCGTGGACGGCGGCGACACTTGGACCAAGCTGGGCGGTGGCCTCCCTACCGGTCTTTTCGGACGCTCCAACGTTGGAATATCCGCAGCCAACCCCAAGCGGGTCTATACCCTGATTGAAGCCAAACCCGGTGCAGGGCTTTACCGCTCTGAAGACGGCGGTGCCAGTTGGACTCTCATCAATGGTGCGGCTAATCTCATCACGCGGCCCTTCTACTACACAACCCTCGGCGTCGACCCCAGCAACGCTGACTCCCTCTACATTGGCAACGAAGGATGGTTTCACTCCACCGACGGCGGCAAATCCTTTAGTACCCGACGTGTGCCTCACGGCGATAGCCACGACGTTTGGATCAATGCCAAGAATTCCCAATACATGATCCAGGCTAACGACGGCGGCGCCAACGTCTCACTCGATGGCGGCAATAGCTGGAGCCGAATTACGAATCAACCTACTGCCGAAATCTATCAAGTTGCGGTGGACAAGCAGTATCCTTACCTGATCTACGGCGCACAGCAAGACAACACCACCCTGATTGTCCCCAGCAAGCGGTTGAGCAACGGGCAACCGTATCGCGAAGGCCCAGGCTGCGAAACAGGCCCCATCATTCCTGACCCTGTCGATCCGAATATAGTGTTGGGCAGTTGCAAGGGCCAATTCAGCCGTCAGGACATGAGGACCGGCAATGAGATGCGCTACTGGATCGGCGCACAATCCCTTTACGGAAACCCCGGTGAGGCGCTGATCTACCGCTTCCAACGCGTCTCCCCAATGGAGGTGTCCCCACACGATCCGAAGGTTATCTATTATGGCTCGCAATACATCCACCGCACCCGCAATGGCGGCGTAAATTGGGAAGTGATCAGCCCGGACCTCACCGCGAAGCCCCCTGGCACCCAAGAAGCGAGCGGCGAACCGATCACGCGCGATGCTACTGGCGAAGAAGTCTATTCAACGCTCTACGCCATCCGGGAATCCCCTGTTGCCAAAGGTGTTATCTGGGCCGGTGCTAATGATGGCCCCGTGCACGTGTCTCGCGACAACGGCAAGACTTGGACCAATGTCACGCCTGCAGGTCTACCCTCCGGCGGTCGAGTGCAGAATATAGAGCCAAGCCCGCATCGCGCAGGTTCAGCCTACCTTGCCATTCACCGTTATTTACTGGGTGACTTTCATCCCTATCTTTATCGCACCGAAGATTACGGCAAGACATGGACGCTACTCACGGACGGCAAAAACGGCATTGCATTTGACGAGCCCACACGGGTGGTACGAGAGGACCCTGACCGAGCTGGCCTGCTCTACTCGGGTACCGAGTTTGGAATGTACATCAGCTTCAACAACGGAGTTCTCTGGCAGCCATTCCAACTCAATCTGCCCGTTACCCCAATCACCGACCTTGTCGTCGCACATAAGGACTTGATCGTGGCTACGCAAGGCCGCTCATTCTGGATCCTCGATAACCTTACACCGCTACATCAGATGAGCGATGCTTCGAACGTTCTCTACAATTCGCGACGCGCAGTGCGCAGCCCTGGCCGCGCGGTTTTGGAAGGCTTGGAGGATTTGGCTGTTGGGATCCAATACCCACGCCCTGGAGCTGAAATCGACTACTTCCTGAATGCTCCGGCCAAGGAAACCAAGTTAGAGATCCTCGACGATAGCGAAGCCGTTATCCGCACCATTACGGGCAACGAAATCTCCACCAAGGCTGGGCTCACACGCTACACCTGGAACCTCCGCACAGAAGGCCCGGCCAACGCCTCCGCTCGACAAGGCGGACCTGTTGTGCCGCCCGGCACGTATTCGGCCCGCCTTAGAGCCGACAGTTTTACAGCCACGCAATCTTTCGAGGTGATTGAAGACCCCCGCATCACTGCCTCTGGAGTCACCCAAGCCGAGTTGGAAGAGCAGTATCAACACAACCTCCGAGTCCGCGACCTGGTGAGCGAAGCTAACCGCCTGGTGGCTCGCGTCAAGAAGGCTCAGGACAGCCTTACCGGCAAAACAACCGAAGCAGACAAATTGGCTAAACTCAACGAACTCGCGGCCAAGCTCATCACTCCGTCGATCCGGTATAGTAAGCCCGAATTACAGGCTCACATTAGCTATCTCTATTCGATGACCGTCGGCGCGGATCAGAAGATCGGTCAGGACGCTATCGACCGGTATCTCTTCCTCAAGAAAGAACTGGAAGCGCGGATCGCTGAATTGGTCGCTTTGGCCGGAGAACAGCACTAAGCTATTTGCTGTAGGGCCTTGTCCAGCAGGTCGGTTACTTGCAAGCTCGATGCCCAGTGCCATAAGTAGTCCTGATCGAGCCTGGCCTTTTGAACTCTGAGGACACCCAGAATGTCGTGCCATTGACGATCCGATGTTTCTCCGCCATTGCGAAACCAAATCAGCTTTGCAAGCACCGTATCTTCAGGGCTCGAAATTGCAAATTCGATATTTGCCAGACCCGGTATTGCAGAAACGACATAACGCCTGCGCAGCAGTTCGGATTGCGAAAATCCCTGAGCGCTGGCTGGGAAGAAATCAAACTTGAAAGCTCCCTCCAGGTGGATCGCGTTGAAGGGTCGACCTAGCAGGATGGCCTGTGCCGCTGTCTGCCGATCCAGATAGAACTCGTCGGACAGGGACTGGGCGAATTCGCCCATGTCGACGTGAGCGAAATCCGCAACAATGTCGATGTCATTGGTCTGCCGAGGCAGGCCGTAGCTGCCGCTGGCTACAGAGCCCCCGACGAAATAGGGGATTTCAAGCCGGTCAAGGATGGCGAGCAAGTGCTGGAAGACAGGGCCGAGTTCAGTCACGGGTGGAGGTCCGGATCCCAGTTGTAAACCTGGATCATTAGATCACGGCCAAGCTTACGCGCAGCAACTCGAAGGAAGACCTCTTGCTCATCGGCTTTGGGATAGCTCGACCTAATGTTGGCGACTTGCAAGGCCTGCTGAAATTGGCCTAGCTCAAATACTCTACCCAGGCGCTGGCTAAGCGTCATGGCTTGATGGAGACCGATGTAGACATCCAGAGCATCTGGAGTGGTGTCGGCAAACCATTCGCTGGGCATGGCTCTATTGTATTTCAGCGGCGGAAGAACCAACCGATTGCCCCGCCGGCGAGCAGCCCTACAAGTAAGCCTCCTCCGCCAACATACTTGAGAGCCTTTACAGCTTCATCGAGCAAGCTGTTGTTGAAGACATTGGCCGACAGGTGCAACGAAACGATCTTCCATTCGCCATTGATCCGGGCGATAGTCGTGGTCCACTTGGAACTCATGCGGAAAGAGCCGCGAATCACGGGGAAGAATTCGTCTTCCATCGTTCCATCGGCAATAGCGACGTTGCCGTCTCCCAAGAAGCGGGCGTGCCCGTGCAGCTTAGCCGATGTTATGTACTTCGTGAGGATGCGGTCTTTGCCTTTCACCATCCGGTCGTAGTAGGCGAGCACCTCGGCTGGTCCGCGTGAGACTTCGCCATTGGCCCAAACTACGGTGACACCCGCGTCCATCTGTTGGGACATGCGTTCGAGGCTTTGGGAGTTGATGCTGTTTTCGACCTCATGGAAGATCTTGAGCAGATGCTCGCGGTCTGCCGCATGGGGATCGGGACTAGGAAGATCTTGAGCCATAGTGGTCAGTGTATACAAGAGTAGGATGGGCAGTCGCATGTGGAAGACAATTCATTATCATAATAGGGTGCCAAGTGTCTATGCGCTGAAGCCTGGCTTTCAGAACCTGCTGAGCCCGTGCGTGAGCCGGTTGGCGGCGTGGGGTGTAACGCCTAACCAAGTCACCCTATTGGCTTGCGGGCTTTCTGTAGCGTTGGGATTCGATCTTGCTTTTGGGAGCCGCCACTGGATTTTGCTTCCCATCTTCTTGCCGATTCGCATGGCATTGAATGCGATGGATGGCATGCTCGCACGCAACCACGGGCAGGAGACACGGGCGGGCGCAGTTCTCAATGAGCTGGCTGATCTAATCTCAGATGCAGCATTGACGCTGCCTTTTGCTTACGTGGCCAACCCCGTTGGGGTAGGCGCAGCGATCTTTTTTGCTGCGCTGACAGAGGTGGCGGCAATTGTAGGCGGAGGGCCTCGAAGGAACCATGGGCCGTTCGGGAAGAGTGACCGGGCTGTAGTGTTGGGCTTCTGCGGCGCGTGGTTATGGCTGGGTTGGCCGGTAGCGACGGGCGTGCTTGAAGCGCTGCCACTGCTATGGATGGCACTGTGTGCGGTCACAGTATGGAACCGGGGGAAGGCATTCACAGGATGACAAATACAGAGCTTCAAAATCCGCCTGAAGCAGGCGAGATCCGCCCGATGGAGGAACACTCCTTTGATGCACAAGATGGGGTGCGCTTATTTTTCCGCTATTGGCCGTCGAGCGACCAACGCAAAGGCGCAATCCTGTTGCTGCACAGAGGCCATGAGCATTCGGGCCGAGTAGCGCATCTAGTAGACGAGTTGAAGCTGCACGATTACGGATTTTTTGCGCTCGACGCCCGGGCTCATGGACGGTCTGGCGGCGAGCAGGGGCCGGAGACGACGATGTCAACTTTCGTGCAGGACCTCGACGATTTCGTTCGCTACCTCAAGGTTAGCTTTAACGTCGGCGAAGAAGATCTGGCAGTTGTTGCGCAGAGTATCGGGGCGGTGATTGCTGCGGCTTGGGTGCACGACTATGCGCCAAACTTACGCTGCCTGGTGCTGGCCTCGCCGGCCTTTCGAGTCAAGCTCTACGTGCCCTTTGCCCGCCTGGGTCTGGCAATTGGCCATACGCTGCTCGGGGACTTCTTTGTGAATTCCCTCGTGCAAGGCAACGCTCTCACCCAGGACAAGGAACGCGCTGCATCGTATGCTACCGATCCCTTGATCAAGCGGCCCATCTCGGTGCGGGTTTTGCTCAGTCTCGATCAGATGGCTGAGCGTGTCGTCGATGACGCGGGGGCGATTCGTGTTCCGGTTCAGATGTTGATTTCCGGGAGCGATTGGGTAGTGAGAGAGAAACCGCAGCGCGACTTTTTTGATCGCCTGGGTACAACGGAACGCGAGTGGCACGTCTTCGACGGACTCCGCCACGACACGCTGGGAGAGCGGGACCGGCACTTGCCTGTTGCCAAGGCACGGGCTTTCATCGAACGCCAATTTGCCGCGAAATCAAATCGCAAGACAGATCTGTTAGCCGGCAACCCCTTCACGCAGAAGCAATATGAAGAGCTGCAGCGGCCGTTGCCGTGGTGGTCAGCCCGGGGCCTTTCGTTCGCTGGCCAAAAGCTCTTTCTGCGAACATTGGGGCGCCTGGCTGGCGGCGTTCAACTGGGTCATGAGACAGGTTTTGATTCCGGTGCATCGCTCGACTATGTTTATCGCAATGAACCCGCTGGCATTACGCCGCTGGGCCGCCTTATCGACTGGATCTATCTTGAGGCGATCGGATGGCGCGGCATTCGAGTTCGCCGGAAGATGCTCGAAGCACTTTTGATCGAGGCGATGAATGCTTTGCGGCTGCAGGACCGGGCGGTGCGAATCCTTGATGTTGCTGCTGGACATGGGCGTTACGTGATTGATTGCGTAAAGAGGAGCGGTATCCCGGTGGAGAGTATTCTCTTGCGCGACCTCGCGGCAGAGAATGTGGTGGCGGGACGAGCGGCGATTGCGCATTGCGGCCTCGAAAATGCCCGATTCGAAGAGGGTAACGCT